>JBKPMA010000123.1:0-26502 GCA_046731935.1 Acidobacteriota bacterium | reverse complement strand
AGCATCCGGGTCGCGACACGCTGGTTGACCGTGTTGTCCTCCGCCAGCAGGACGCGCGCACCCAGCACGGGCGTGCCCGCGTCCTCGATATTGCCCGGCGACGGCGCAGCCGCCGGAATGGTTCGCATGCCCCGCGCAAGCGCGACGCCCTCCGCGAGCTGCTGCAGCTTGAGCGGCCTGGTCAGAAAGGCGTCGAATCCGGCGTCCCGCGCCTCGATCGACAGCCGCGTGTAGGGTCCGGATGTGACCAGGACGAGCGCTGTTCTGGCGAGCAGCTCCTCTGAGCGTACACGGCGCGCGACATCGAACCCGTCCAATCCAGGCATCAGTCGATCGACCACAGCGAGATCGAATGGCGTGCCGCTTCCGGCGGCGTCCCTGAGTCGATTGAGGCCTTCGATCCCATCTGCCGCGCACTCGACGGTTGCACCCAGCCGTTCGAGCTGGCGGCACAACACGCGGCGGCCGATCTCGAGATCGTCCACGACGAGCGTGCGCACGCCCTGCAAAGGAGTGCCGGCCGAGAGGCCCTCTCCTGCGCGACCCGCAAGAATGCTGAACCAGAACGTGCTTCCCGATCCGGGCTCGCTCTCGATGCCGACTGCGCCGCCCATCATGTCGGTGAGCTGCCTGCATATCGCGAGTCCGAGCCCGGTACCGCCGTACCGCCGCGTGGTCGACGCATCCGCCTGCGCAAATGGCATGAACAACGTGGCTTGCGCGTCGAGGGGCACACCAATGCCCGTGTCGTTCACTTCAAAATGAAGGCCGACGTTTGCCTCGTCGCTGACTCCATCGAGCGTCACGTTCACGAGCACCTCGCCGGCTGCCGTGAACTTGATCGCGTTACTGACCAGATTCAGCAACACCTGGCGGACACGCCCCGGATCACCCACCACTCGCGCAGGTACATCCGGCGCAACCAACGCCGACAGCTCGAGCTGCTTGGCGCGCACCTGCTCCGCCACCAGATCCAGCACATCGTCCACAACCGCTGCGACGTCGAACTCGATTCGCTCGAGCTCGAGTTTGCCGGCTTCGATCTTCGAGAAGTCGAGGATGTCGTTGATGATCGTGAGCAGCGCTTCACCGGAGCTGCGGATCGTTTCAACCGAGTCTCGCTGTTCGGGCGAGAGCGGCGTGTCGAGCAGAAGGCTCGTCATGCCAATCACGCCATTCATCGGCGTCCGGATCTCGTGGCTCATCGACGCGAGAAATGCGCTCTTCGCCTGTGTCGCGGACAAGGCCGCATCCCGCGCCACCTGCAGCTCCTCGGCCTGACGAAGCAGCAGGAACGCCTGACGGTGCACTTCGTCGCGTGACGCTTCGATCTGGCGCACGTACTGCTCGAGATCTGCTTTGGTGGCCTTGCGGGATGTGGACTCCCGATAGATCCACATGTGTCCCGAACGGCGGCCGTCGAGCGTGACAGGGATGTAGTCGCACTGGCAGACGACGCCGTTGGCGAGAGGCACGGCCTCCGACGTTAGGCGGACACCGGCAGCGACAACTTCGTCGAGCCTGGCGATGAACCGCGCGGGCGCAGCGGTGGCGTCGCTCCATCGTTCGGCGGCGACGTGCACATCCTGGCCGATGAAGTCCGCCGGAGCTGCGTCGGACGCAAAGAGACGACAGAAAACGTCGTTCGTCCGGACGATCTTGTAATCGTTGTCTACGAGCAGGAGTGCGGCTTCGACGTTGTCAACAAGGACAGAGAGGCAGTCAACGGCAGCGGCAGACGAGTCGTCTGACGTGCCTGAGGCCTGGTGCCGCGTGATGCGGCTGTTCTGTCGCTTAGACGACATGCGTGGCGGAGCTCCGACAGGCCGATGCGCCAGCGCGTCCAATTTCATCGGTTGGCGAAGCGCGGCAGGACCGTTCCGGTCATGAACGCAACAGCGGTACCAACTGGAACTCCGAAGGCCGGTTGCGTCCTCGCGCCGTAGCGCGGACCCATTGAGAAGGGAGGGCGGAGTCGATGCGTGGGGGCGCCGGAGCCGGCGAAACTACGCCTCCAGGCGTGCCCGCATGTCGTCGGGAATGGGCACACTGCGGCCGGCGGTGTAGTCGTACGTCACCTGCACCGAGCGCGCCTGTGCGACCAGCTCGCGCGTCTTCGCGTTCACGATCTCATATTCGAGCGTGAAGCTGCTGTTGCCGATCGCGATGACACGAAGGCGGACGACGAGTCGATCTCCCGCGACGGCAGGCTTCCGGTAGTCGCATTCGACGCGAGCCAGGATGATGTTGCGCACGGAGCCCGATTGACCGCTCAGACGCTGCCAGTACGCGAATCGAGCCTGCTCGAGATACGTCAGGTAGACGGCGTTATTGACGTGCCCGAACGAATCACAATCGCGGAAGCGAACTTCGAGGTCGTGTTCGAACCAGGACATGGTCAGCTCGCCGGAGAATCGCCGCTGACGGCGGCGGGACGACGTTCGAATCCGCGAAACGCGGTCAGGCTCATTCCCGCTGCGGCAAGCATGACGGCGGATGCTGCCACGAACGGCAGGCGGATTCCAAACTGATCGAACACCCACCCACCCCACGCGGGACCCACGATACGTGCAAGGCTGCCGAGGGACTGCGAGACACCGAGCGTACTCCCCTGGTCGCGAGGATCGGCCAGCTGCGAGATGGCTGACAACATCGATGGACTGTTGAAGCCCATCCCCATCGCCAGCACGCCGCTCGCCAAGGCCAGCGCAGGTATCGAGCGGGATGCGGCAATGAGCGCCAGACCCGCCGCGATTATCACGATGGCGACCGGGACGATGCGATGCTCTCCCACTCGCTTCGCCACGCGGCCTACGAGCGCACCCTGCACCGTCGCGAGGACGACGCCTATCCAGGCGAACATGTAGCCAATCGTTGTCGAAGTGAACCCGAATTGATGTTCGCTGAACAGCGCGAACGTCGCTTCGAAGCTCGAGAAAGCTGCCAGCACGAGGAAGTAGACGAGCAGGACGAGCGGCAGGTGCGGCCGCAGCAGCGCTCGCCGGAAGGCCTCCACCCGCCCGACCCGTTCACGCTCATCCGACGTGGAGCGCGACTCCGGCAGCAGGAACAGGGCCGCGACGAAGTTTGCGAACGAGATCGCGGCGGCAAACCATGCGGGGGCGGCGTAGCCCCAGTGGCTCAGGAAGCCGCCGATCGCGGGCCCGAAGATGAAGCCCAGTCCGAATGCGGCGCCTATCATGCCCATCCCGCGAGCCCGATTCTCCTTCGTGGTGATGTCCGCAATGAATGCCTGCGCGGTCGGAATGTTCGCGCCGGCGATGCCCGCCAGGCAGCGGGCCACGAACAACATCGGCAGTGAGCTCGCCAGAGCGAAAAGAGAGTACGACAGCGCCGATCCGATCAGCCCGATCAGGATGACGGGCCTCCGTCCGATGCGATCCGACAGTCGGCCCCAGAATGGCGCGAAGAGGAACTGCATCAGCGAGAAGGACGTCGAGAGCAGACCCACGATCAACGCCGATGCCCCGAAGTGCTCCGCATAAAAGGGCAACAGCGGAATGATGATCCCGAAGCCGAGCAGATCGATGAAGACAGTGACGAAAATGACCAGCAGAGGAGACATCAGGCCAGGTGAGGCGCCAGGTGCGGTACGCACCTAGAGGCGGCGCACAGCGTTCGGATAGCTGTTCCAGACGGGTACGCCACAGAAATGCGATCCCTCTGTGCAGCGCGGAGCGATGTGGCCGTTTCGTACGACACACGGTGGACCGATGTAGCGGCCGAGCCGCGGATGCCGCTCTCGAACCTGCGCGACCTCGTCCATCGACGCGAGATAGATCTCCTCTTGTGCGTTGAAGCACGTGCGGAGCGTCCACTTGTGCAGCAGCGCGATGAGCGGGCCAGATTCGATCAACCGCAGGGCCGTGGCGTTCGGCAGCACGTAGAGCGCGAACTCGAGCGGTACCCCGAGCTCGAGGAGCCGGTTCTTCGCAGCCCACGCGGCGTGCATGGCCGATTCGAACACCGCCAGGGCCTGCGGGTTTGCCGCCACGAGACCCGGAACGACGTAATCGGGCGCCGTCGTGTCGGCAAACGTCATCAGCGGACGTGACGCGGGCACCATACGGTGACGCTGATCCTGCGAGTCGGCCGTGTGACTCAGCCGCTTCGCGAACGTGTACGACGCGTGATGCAGCGCTCGCATCATCGGCGAGTGATACGACACGTTCAACACGTCCAGGCGGTACCGGTTCAGTCCCGGATCCAGCACTCGCGCGATCGCCTCGTCGTCCGACAGCTCGGCGGGCGAGAGACCGAATGTCGCGCGCACGGCATCGGCCACCAGCGGCTCGGCGCGATCCGACCAGTCGATCAGTTTCGACACACGGCCGTCGAGACGCTCGTCGAATTCGCGGACGAACGCGTCCGCAGCGGGGCGCGGCCGTGGGAACGACGCCTCGGGCAGGGCATCAGGCGGAAGTTCTTCGCAGCCCACCTTTTCAAAGAACAGCGGGTCGATGTTCCGGACGAGATCCACCATCCGGCCAATCACGGCTGCGGCTTCCGCAGGCGTGTCGCCAGCTGCCGCCATCCGGCGGAGCCGGTGGAGTGTGATGCCCGACACGGTGTGGACCATCGACGTGAAGGCCGCGATCGGGATCACGTAGCGCGCTGTTTCGATCGCCTTCTTCTCTGCTTCACGCTCGACGGCTTTGATGCGTTCCGCGGAGGCGCGTGGGGTGAGGTATCGCAGCTCCTTCAGGATTCGAAATGCATCGTCTTTGAGCAGCACCGACAGCTCGGCATACCGATCCCACGCCTCGACGACCGCGCGCTCGTAGATGTCGAGGGCCTCGCCGGTGAGCGGCGGCACGAACGCCCGCGGCTCCTTCAATTTGACGTAGCGCTGGCTCGATTGCTCGGAGTTGTAGAAGGGATACCCGTGGAGGACGCTCCACACGAACTGGCGCGAGATGTTCTCGAGGCCGAATTCGAAGTGCGCGTGTTGATAGACGGTGTGATGGCCTGCCTCGAACGTGAGCGCGCCGATCGTGTCGCGCTGGCGATCGGTGACTTCCTCGACCGCGACGACCCGCGGCGAATAGCACGTCCGCGCGGCGGCAATGGCGCCGTCGAACGCGTGGTCAGGCGCGTTGCGCAGCGTGACCAGCGGCGCGGCGGTCGAAAGCGAGGGGCGGACTGAATCCATGTGAGCGGCGGCCCTAATCTTTGTCGTCCCGCCAGTACTTCGAGTACTCGTCGAGGTACGTCAGCGTCTCGAAACCCTTCATCCGGTCGAAGAAGAGTACGCCGTCGAGGTGATCGTTTTCGTGCTGTACGACGCGCGCCGGAAAATCGGCCAGCGGCAGCTCGATGCGCGATCCTTCGCGATCGAGCGCGCGCACCCGCACGCGTTTGTAGCGCGGCACCTGACCGCGAATGTCAGGGATGCTGAGGCAGCCCTCCCAGTCGGTCGAGATCTCGCTGCCAACGGGAATGATCTCGGGATTGATGAGCGCGACCGGCACAATCGCCGGCTCGTCATCGTCGCTCCGGCTGTCTTCCTGAAGGCCCGCGACGAACAGACGGACGCCTTCGTGAACCTGAGGCGCCGCGAGCCCGATTCCGTGATATTCCTCCATCGTCTCGATCATGTCGTCGATGAGCTTCTGGACGGCGGCGGATTTGATGTCGGCGCGCTCGAGGGCCCGCGCACGCGTCCGCAGGACGGGATGACCCATGCGGGCGACCTTCAAAATCGACATGTCCGGAAATTATACTTCCCGGCGGTATCCGATCGTCCGCCCCCGATGAACGAGCCACCCTTTCAATTCTGCCCGGTCTGCGGCGGCCGCCTCGACGAGCGGCAGCTGAAGGTCGGAGACCCTGCCCGGCTCGTGTGTCAGGCGTGCGGCTTCGTGTTCTACCTCGATCCCAAAGTGGCGGTCGGCACGATCATCCGGATGCCGGACGATCGCATCGTGCTGGTGCGGCGCGCGATCGATCCAGGCTACGGCAAATGGGTGTTTCCGGGTGGCTATGTCGATCGAGGCGAGCAGGTGCTGGCCGCGGCACGACGGGAAGCTCGCGAGGAGAGCGGGCTGGAGATCGAGCTCCACGGTCTCGTGAACATCTATTCCTACGCCGGCCGTGCACCCATCATCATCGTCTATGCCGCGTCGATGACGGGCGGCTCGCTGGCCATCGACGATGAATCGCTCGAAGCCAGGTTCTTCGCGCGAAACGAGATCCCGTGGGACGATCTCGCCTTCCGCAGCACGTTCGAGGCCCTGAAAGACTATGTCGCCCGCCATTGGCTCTGAGGCTCAACGGACCGATGACGCAACGGCGGGAAACGCGAAATCCTCCACCTGCGCGCCTTGGGCGGCCGTCCGCACCATCTCGATGATCGGCAGCTGCATTTCCACCGCTTCGATTTCGTAGCGGCGGGCCCGCGTGACGGGATGCTTCGGCGTGAACAGCGTGCAGCAATCCTCGTCGGGGATGATCGAGATCGGGAACGTGCCGAGGCGTTCGGCCTCTGCGCTGATCTCGTCCTTGTCGAACGCGATCAACGGACGCAGGACCGGAATCGTCGCCACCGACTCGATGACCGAGAGATTCTCGATCGTCTGGGACGCCACCTGGCCGATCACGTCGCCGGTCACCAGCGCGCGGGCACCATCCCTGCGCGCAATCACCTCGGCAATCCTCAACATCAGCCGGCGATAGACGATCACACGCAGCGCGGGCGGCACGGCGAGCACGACCTGACGCTGCAGCTCGCCGAACGCGACGAGGTGGAGGCGCATGCGCAGCTGATAACGCGCCAGCAGCGCGGCGATCTCTCTCACTTTGTGCTGAGAGGTCGCGGGCAGAAACGGATGCGCGTGAAAGTGCACCAGGCTGGCGGTGCACCCACGGCGCATGACGCGCCACGCTGCAACGGGCGAATCGATCCCTCCGGAGAGCAGGCAGACCACTCGTCCGCTCGCGCCCGTGGGCAGCCCGCCGAGACCTGGCTCTTTCCCGAAAAAATAGAACGCGTGATTGCGGAGCATCTCGACGTGGACGGTCAGCTCCGGGCGCTCCAGCTGCACACGCCAGCCGAACTTCGTCTGAATGCTGGAGCCGAGCCGCCGCTCGATTTCTGGGCTGGGTAGCGGAAAGCGCTTGTCCGCCCGCCGAGCCGCAACGCGGAAGCTGCCGGTCGAGAGGCCGTTCAAGTCCGCCAGCACCGCGTCGGTCAGCACGTCGAGATCGGCCGCCGTGCGGCCCGCACGGGAAAAATTGGCGATCCCGAACACGTGAGCCACCCGTTCACGAACGAGATCCCACGACGCCGTGGTGCCGAGCACGATTTCGACACGGCCCATCAACGGACGGACCTCGGTGACGCCCAGATCGGAGAGCGCCGCGCGCAGGTGGCGCACGAGACGTCCGATGAACCACGGACGGTTCGCCCCTTTAAGGGCGATCTCCTGATAGTGGATGACGATGGAGCGCATCATCGGACTCGATCTAACGTGACGCGCGTTGGGCAAGCACGGCCGCACGATGGCCGCTGACGACTGCGCTCTCGATCGTAGCTGGCAAGCCCGTGTCCGTCCAATCGCCCGCAAGTATCAGGCCCTGGATGGGCGTGAGCGGGTCTGGTCGCGCGGGCTGGCCGGGCGCCAGTGAAAACGTCGCCCGCTTCTCCCGCACCACCGTGGCGCGCTCGACCCGTGCGTCGCGCGCCAGCGGCAGTCCGTCACGAACTTCACCGAGCGCCAGATCGATCAGCTCGCTGTTTGCGAGCGCCACGATGTCGGCCGCGCCGCTCGAGACGAGCGAGAGATGCGAGGCCGCGGTCCCGAAGGCATGGCGTTTGTCGAAGACCCACTGCATCACCCGGCCAGGAAGTCCCACGAACGGCACATCAGTGACGGGTCGATCCAGCCAGAGATTCACGGTCACGATCGGGGAGGAGGCCATTCGATCGGCTGCCGACAGGAGCGCTGCCAGTGCCGGCGGCGGGGGATCGACAACCGTACCGATTGCATGCCAGGGCACCGCGCAGACGACCATGTCGGGCGTCAGCGTCTCTCCACCGACCTCCACTGCCGCCACGCGCTCGCCGCGGCAGACGATGCGCGCCTTGGCGCCCGTTCGTACCGATGACCCGCGCTGCGAAAGATATTGAGCTGCTGGCAGCGCGTAGAGCTCGTCGAGCGGAACCCGCGGCAGTCCGATAGCGGAGTCCCGCGGTGTGCCGCCAAACATCTGGGCGAGCACGCGAACGAATGGTCCGGCTTCCACCTGCGACGCAGGCTGGTTCAGTGCCGCGACGGCGAGCGGCTCCCACAGCAACTCGGTGAGGCGCTGCGTCTGCCCGTGCCGCGCGAGCCAGCGCTCCAGCGTTTCGCCCGGCTTGATGGGCAGCGGACGTCCGGCCGAAAGGGCGCGCGCGGCGCTCCGCATCGCCGGACCAAGCCTCAAGGCGGCCAGGCGATCACGCCACGAGAGCGCGGACCAGCGGGCCAGCCCTCCGAGGAGATGCCAGGGTGGCGGCAGCGAGGACGACTGCAGGCGGCTGTGCGCTCCGCTTCTGTCCACGAAGTCCACGCTCAGCCGGTCATCGAGTGCCACGAGCCCGTCGGTGCCCAGACGGCGCAGGAACGCGAACGTCTCGTGATAGCAGCCGATCAGCACATGCTGCCCGTTGTCGACACGTTCGCCCGTCGCGGGATCCGTAAACGCCGTGGCACGGCCGCCAAGTCCGGGCCGGGCCTCACAAACGGTTACGCGGGCTCCGGCGTCCACCAGAGCAACGGCAGCACTGAGTCCGGCGAATCCGCCGCCGACGACGACGACGTCAGGATGCGCCAACGAATCCTGCCAGCGACCGCAGCCAGATGGTCGCCGCGATGATCGCGCGCCGGGGTCGCGGGACGCGAATGATCGAATTGAAGACGTCGTAGTTCGCCCGTTCGACGCGCTTGAGAATCTCCCGGTAGATGCCCGCCATGATCTCAGCAGCCACGAGGCGCTTCGCGTCGTCGCGCGGCAGCAGCGCCGCAGCTTTCCGGTAGTACTCGCGGGCGCGTTCGCACTCGAACGCGATCAGCCTTTGCACGCGATCGACAGGCCGTCCGGCTTCAAGATCGGCCTCACTCACGTCGAAGCGCGCGAGATCGTCCTGAGGCAGATAGATTCGCCCGCGCTCCAAGTCTGTCGCGATGTCGCGGACGATGTTCGTCAATTGCAGTGCGACGCCGAGGTGGATCGCGTACTCCTTGGATTCCGGGCGTGTGCACCCGAAGATCTCGATGCAGATGAGACCGACCGTCGAAGCGACTCGCCAACAGTATTCATAGAGCGCCGGAAACGTGGCATAGCGGCACGTGGACACATCCATCTCGACGCCGTCGATCAAATCGCTGAACGGCTGGCGCGGAAGGTTGAACTGCTGGATGAACGGCTGCAGCGCCCGGCCCTGTCTCGTCTCGGGCGTGCCCTCGTAGCACCGGGCCAGCTCCTGCCGCCATGACGCCAGCGCTTCCGCCGGAGGAACCTGGCCCGGCTCGTCGACCGTGTCGTCCACGGCGCGGCAGAAGTCCCAGACCGCCACGATGGCATCCCGTTTCGCCTGCGGCAGCACGAGGAAGGAGTAATAGAAGCTGGTGTCGCGAGCCACGGTCGCTTCCTGATCGAATCAGCGGGCTATCGCCCGGGCACAACGGGATCGGCGGCCGGTGCGGCACCGCGGCTGCGACGCCACGTCAGGAGACGCCACGCGAGCAGAGGCGCGTCCGCCGCACTCAGGGCCGGCCGTGCAGTGAACACGTCAAACGCGTCCTCTTCGAGCCGATCGAGCACGTGCGATGCACCGATCCAGGTCGCGCGCAGCTCCAGTCTCAGCCGCCCGCCTACGCCATCACACACATCGCGGCCGCGCGCGAACAGCTCGCGCGTGACGGTGGCACAGCGGCGCAACGCTGCCTGCCACGCCGGCGTCATCCGGCGCCGGTCGAGGTCAGCGTCCTGTGCACCGGCGGCATCGCGTTCCTCCAGCGGCACGTACAGGCGGCCCTTTGCCCAATCGACCGCCAGGTCCTGCCAGAAGTTCGTCAATTGGAGCGCCGTGCAGAGTGCATCCGACGAGCCGTCGAGCGCGCCGTCCCGATAGCCCGCGATCCGGAGCACGATGCGGCCGACCGGATTTGCCGACCGGCGGCAGTAGTCGTGCACGTCAGACCATGCCGCGTACCGGCGTACCGTCACATCTTGTTTGAACGCACTGAGCAGATCCTCGAACAGCGCGACAGGCAGCTCGCACGTGCGGATTGTTTCAGCCAACGCTTCGAACGTCAGCGCGGCGTCGATGACATGCTCCTTCACGCGTACGTCGCGAGTGGCCGGCTGACGCGCGCCCGGTGTCACCGCCGCACGCAACCGCTCATGCCAGTCGTTCAGCAAGGTCAGCCGCTCGACCGGTGTGAGGGCGCCTTCGTCCGCGAAATCGTCGGCGACTCTCGCAAAGGCGTACACGGCGGCCACGTGCGGTCGGGCCGCCGCCGGCAGCAGCCGCGACGCGACTGGAAAATTCTCGTAGTGCGCGCGTGCCAGCCGCTCGCAGGCCTCGTAGGCCGCGCTACGTCTCATCGCCGCACACCACTCACCATTCCTCGTCAGCCACGCCGGCGCGGCGGTTGGCAAGCCGGGCGAAGACGAAGAGCAGATCCGAGAGCCGGTTGACGAAGGCGAGAATGTCCGGGTCCACAGCTGGACCGAGCAGGACGATGTGCCGCTCGGCGCGCCGGCAGACCGTACGGGCAAGGTGCAGCGTCGCCGCAGCCGGCGTGCCGCCGGGCAGGACGAAACGGCGCAACGGAGACAGCTCGCGCTCGGCTTCGTCAATCCAGGACTCGAGACGCGCTGTATCCGCGGCGCCAAGCGCCACCTTCTGGACACGTTCGGCGATGCGCTCCGCCGGATCGGCAAGTCTGGCGCCGAGCGCGAACAAGTCGCGCTGCAGCAGGTGCAGTCGGGCGCGCAGCCCCTCGTCGAGCTCCATCGAACACGCAAGTCCGAGCACCGCGTTGAGCTCGTCCACGTGACCGTATGCTTCGACCCGCGGATCGGCCTTCGACACTCGAGTGCCGTCGAAGAGACCGGTCTCGCCGGCATCCCCCGTCCGCGTGTAGATCTTCACCGGCCAATTCTATCCCGCCCTCCGCCACCCGCTCCCTAGTCAGGTCAGAAAGCCATTGAGGTACAGTGGCACGGCGATCGATCCCGCAAGGAGCCTTGTGCCATCACGTCCCAGATCACTCGCGAGCCCGCCGCGGTCCGCAGCTCTCAAGGCCGCCCGAGCCGCGGTCGCTGCTCTTCCAGTTCCGGGTGACCGGCGATGGTTCCGTATTCGCCTGCTGGCGTGGTACCGGCAACACGGACGGTCGCTGCCTTGGCGTACGACCGAGGACCCGTATCACATCCTGGTATCCGAAGTGATGCTGCAGCAGACGCAGGTCGATCGCGTCCTGCCGAAGTATCACGAATGGCTGGACAAGTATCCTTCGCTCGAGGCGCTCGCCGGCGCGGCGGAGGACGAGGTCGACAGCACGTGGCGCCCCCTCGGCTACAACATCCGGCCCCGCCGGCTGCAGGCGATTGCGCGCGAGTCGGTCGCCCGCTTCGGCGGCAAACTGCCCTCCGACAAAGACACGCTGCTGTCGTTCAAAGGGATCGGCGAATACACGGCCGGCGCCATCAGGAGCTTCGCGTTCAGGGAGCGTGCGGCGATCCTCGACACGAATGTCGCCCGCGTGCTGTACCGGGTATTCGTGGCGGCTGGAGATCCGAAGGCACACGCAACGCGGCGTCGTCTGTGGCAGATCTCAGAGGCGCTTGTTCCGCACAAGCACGTCTTTGACTTCAATCAGGCCCTCATGGACCTTGGCGCCATGGTTTGCACGGCCCGCAAGCCGCGATGTCTCGTCTGTCCGCTCTCCCGCCGTTGCCGCTCGACTGGCCTCGTCAACGGCTGAGTGAGCGGTATCCATCGACCATGCCGCCTCGCATTGTCGTCGCCGCCGCCGTGATCGAACGGGATGGACAACTGCTCGTCACGCGGCGCCTCGCCGGAACGCACCTCGCGGGTACTTGGGAGTTTCCCGGCGGAAAGTGCGAGGAGGGTGAGAGTCTCGCGCGTTGTCTGGCGCGCGAACTGCTCGAAGAGCTCGGTGTCGACGCACGGATCGGCGAGACGCTGATGACGACCACGCATCACTACCCGGAACGCTCGATCGAGCTGCAGTTCATGCGATGCGAGATCGACGGGGAGCCGCAGGCGCTGCTCAATCAGGAAATGCGGTGGATCGCGCGCGACGATCTCGATGCACTCGACTTTCCACCGGCGGACGCGGCCCTCATCGAGCAGCTGAAGCGCGACACTCGTTGAGCATAGGCGCCTGCACTCAGACGAGAGGCGGGTGCTGCACGCGAGCGTTGGGGCCGTCCACGGACCCGATACGGACGTGCGTCCCCGGTTCCCCGCTGTCGCGATGCACGTACCCGAGCGCGATGGCTTGTCCGAGCGCCGGCGACCAGGCCGCGCTCGTGACTACGCCCACTTCCTGCGACGCCGAGAAAATCGGCGTACCCGCGAGGGGCGGATCGCCGGGATCGATGACCAGACCGACGAGGCGCCGGACCACCCGGCCGTGTCCGCGGTGGAGGATCCGGACGATCACCTCCTGCCCCACATAACAGCCCTTCGTCATACTGATCGCGCGCGACTCGATTCCCGCTTCGAGCGGAATGGTGTCGGTCGTCATATCCACGCCGAAGAGCGGCGTTCCAGCCTCGATGCGCAGCGCGTTGGCGGCCGTACTGCTCAAGCGCGACACGGCCTGAGCGGCAAGCGTGCCCGCAAAGCCGTCGACCGTTCCTGCGTCTGATAGCAGCCGCAGAGCGCCCACACCGAGCCAGCTCGCCGTGTACGCGACGACCGGGCTCGCGCCGATCGTGATGCTCACGTACGCGAACGGTTCCATTGCGCGGACCTGCGAGGCGTCCGCCCCGTGCTTTTCTATCGCCCGAGCCGCGGTATCGAGCGCATCCGGACCGTGAATGGTGATCGCGTGCGTGGCAGACGTCCGGTCGGTGAGCGTGAGCTGCTCGTTGAACAGAGACAGATCAAGTCGCTTCGCGACGTCCGGGGCGTACGCGGGCTCGAGATCGAGCCACGCACCATCAGGTCCGCGCAACACGTACATGTCGGTCTGCATGCGGCCCTGCGGAGTGAGCCACGCCGAATAGCACACGCGTCCGGCCGGCAGACCGGCAATATCGTTGGTCAGAATGCCCTGGAGGAAGCCGATGGCGTCCGGCCCCTCGACGGTGAGCACGCCGCGCGGTGCGTGGATCTCATACGCGGCAGCCGTTCGAGCCTGTTCGTAGCCTTCCATCTCAGGGCGTTCCGTCCCGGCCGTCATGGTCGCCATCCTTCCGCCGCGTGTACACCGTCTGCTATGCTCGACTCCATGCCCTTTCGCTCCGGTCCGTCTATGCTCGCACGGGTCACCGCTGCGTGTCTTTTGGCCCTGCTGGCTGGGACGGCGCCGCGCGCGCAGGCACCGGGCCCCTCGAGCGATCCGTCGCAGCTGCTCGTCTTCATCCGAGGTGCCGCTATCGGGAGCGCGGAAAGCACCATTCGGAAGACGGCGGAAGGGTGGGTCGTTACTGGATCGAGCCGCCTCGCGCCGCCGCTCGATGTGACGGCGCGCCGCGTCCTGGTCCGCTACAGCGAGGACTGGAAGCCCGTGGAGCTGTCCGTCGATGGCACCGTCAAGGGCTCAGGGTTTTCGGTGCACACCACGTTCAACGGCACGACCGCCGAAAACGACGTGGTGCAGCTCGGACAGCCCACTCACAAAGTCGACACGGTCAGCCTCGACGCGGTCGTACTGCCGAACATGTTCTTTCCGACGTACGAGGCGCTCGCGGTCCGCATTGCATCGATGACGGAGGACACTGGACAGCTCCGCGCGTATGTCGCCCCGCAGGCCGAGGTCGCGGTGGACATCAAGCGGCTGGACGTCCAGGCCATCGAAACGTCGCGCGGCACGGTCAAGGCGCACCGCTACTCGGTCACGTTTCAGAACCCCGGAGGTCCGCTCGCGACTGAAGTCTGGACCGATGACGGCGGACGGCTGCTCCGCTTCGAGGCGCCCTCGCAGTCGCTGTCGGTCATCCGCGACGACATCGGATCCGTTGCGGCGCGGCGGCAGAACATCTCCCGTCCTGGCGATGAGCGCGTGTCGATTCCGGCGAACGGATTCAACCTCGCCGGAACGATCAGCCGTCCGTCCGGCCAGGCCGACGCGAAGGGCAGGTATCCGGCGATTCTCATGGTCGCCGGTTCAGGCCCGAACGATCGCGACGAAACGATCGCGGGCATTCCAATCTTCGGACAGATTGCAGGCAGTCTCGCCGATGCCGGCTATCTCGTGTTGCGCTATGACAAACGCGGCATTGGACAGAGCGGCGGCCGAGCGGAAACGGCCGACATCTACGACTTCGCCGACGACGCCACGGCGGCGATCGCGTATCTCCGCGATCGAAAAGACGTGCTGGACGATCGCATCTCGATCTTGGGTCACTCTGAAGGAGCTTTGGTCGCCCTCATTGTCGGCTCCAAAATGAAGGACATAGAGGCGCTCGTGCTCGCCGCGTGCCCGTCAGGAACCGGGGCCGACCTGGTGCTCGAGCAGCAGCAGTACCTGCTGGGCACGATGAAGCTCTCTGACGCAGAGAAGGAAAGCCGGATCGCGCTGCAGAAGCGGATTCAAGCGGCCGTGCTCGGCAAAGCGGATTGGACCGGCATCGATCCGGACCTGCGCAAGCAGGCCGATACGCAATGGTTCCACACGTTTCTCGCGTTCTCGGCGGACTCTGTGATTCCAAAGGTCCGTCAACCGGTACTCATCATCCAAGGTGAGCTCGACAAACAGGTGATGCCGCGGCACGCAGACAAGCTGGCCGAGCTCGCCCGGGCACGAAAGAAGCTGCCGGCAGACTCCGTCGAGCTGGTGAAGCTGCCTGGGATCAATCACCTGCTCGTACCCGCGGAGACGGGCGACGTTGCCGAATACACGACGCTGTCGGGGCGAGCCGTCTCGCCCGACGTGGCAAAGTCGGTCATCGAGTTCCTGGGCAAGCACAAACGGAAATAGCGGATTCAGGAGAAGCGCATGCGCACGTTCGCCCCGTCACTCGCGATCGCGTTCGCGGTTGGAGCCGTCCTGGCTTCGGGATCCTTCGTCCACGGGCAGGCACCCGCTGCGGCGTGCGACAAGGACGCCAAGAAGCTGAACATGAAACTGACCATGAAGAACGCGCACGGCAAGCCGGTCAGTCTCAGCTCGTACGCCGGGAAAGTCCTGCTCGTGGATTTCTGGGCGACGTGGTGCGGCCCGTGCAAGGTGGAAATTCCCGGGTTCGTGAAGCTGTACGATCGCTACCGCGCGCAGGGATTCGAGATTGTCGGGCTCATCACGGAAGACCCGATCTCGAACGTGCCGGCGTTCGCCAAAGAGTACGGGATGAACTACACCGTGCTCGACGCGAACGATCGCGAGGACGTCGAGACCGCCTTCGGGTCCATCACAGGACTGCCGACGTCGTTTCTGATCAGCCGGGATGGACGCATCTGCAAGTCGCATCTTGGCTACACGCCGAACGACGAATTCGAGCGCGAGATCACAGCGCTGCTGGGTGTGCCGTCGGCGCCTCGTACGACGCCGGCCGCCTCAGCGGACCGTAAGCCGCACTGACCGCGCCCTATTCGTAGCGAAGCGATTCGATCGGATCCAGCCGCGAGGCGCGGATTGCCGGGAGTAGTCCGCTCACGAGACCGACGACCATCAGGATGCCAGAGCACACGACGAGCAGTTCGGCTGACAGGATCAGGTGGATGTCGAGCTGACGCGTGGTGTCGTCGAGCAACTCGGAGAGGAACGGACGCGGACTGAACAGCCACACCAGCGCGTACGACAACACGACGCCCACGACACCGCCGGCCATGCTCGTCGCGATGCCCTCCAGCAGGAACTGCAGCAGGATGTCGCGCCGTCTGGCGCCGAGCGCCTTGCGAATGCCGATCTCGCGTGTGCGCTCCTGCACCGACACGAACATGATGTTCATCACGCCGATGCCGCCGATGCCTAGCGTCAGCACCCCGATGAACGCGAGCACGATCTTGAGGCCCTTCGTCATGCCGCCCGTGATTTTCTCGGCCTCGACCGACCCGAACGCACGCAGGGCCCGCTCGTCGTTCGGGCTGAACCCGTGGCGCTTGCCGAGCAGCTCGCGCACCTGCAGATCGGCCTTCGGCGCGAGCGTGCTGTCTACGGCCTGCCAGACGAGCACGTCGAGCCATGGCTGATACCAGAGCTGACTGACCACGCTGTACGGGATGAAGATGCTCTCTTTGTCGGGACGGAAATAGTTCGACAGCTGCGCCTTGTCTTTCATGACGCCGATGATCTCGAACGCCATCCCGCCGACGCGGATGGTCTGACCCACGGCTGGTGCTTCGCCGAACAGCTTCCTGTGCACCTCGGATCCGATGAAAGCCACTCGGCGGCGCAGCTGCACGTCTTCCGCATTCAGGAACCGGCCCATTCCCGGCGCCGGGATCTCGCTGCGCATGGCGCCGTACTCTGGCGCCACCCCGCGAATCAGATAGCTCGACTGCCGGTTGCCGACCGTGACGTTCATGGTCTCTACGGTTTCGGCACTCGCGAACTTCACGAGCGGGAGCTCAGAGACGGCCTGCGCGTCATCCACGGTCAGCCGCACGCGGCGTCCGGCCCGTTCGCCGCCGGCCTGCATGCTCGTCTGGCCGGGCCACACGATGTACACACCGTCGCCAAACGCATTCGCGAAACCGCGGGCGAGCGCATCGCGGAACCCATTGCCGTACGCCAGCAGCATCACCACCGACACGATGCCCCACGAGATGCCCAGCATCGACAAGCTCGCACGGAATCGATTCCGCGAGAGCCCGTAGAGCGCTTCGCGGACCACTTCGAGCAGCAGCGTCGTCGTACTCGGCCGCCGGCGGCCGCGCGGAATCGCTGGCGCTCGCTGCAGGACTGATTCGGCAGTGGTCATGACAGCGTCCCTACATCTCGTACCGCAGGGCTTCGACGGGCGGCAGTTCCGCGGCGCGGCGCGCCGGGAGGAGCGCCGTCACAATCCCGACGAGCACCAGCGCACAGACCGTCATCACGGCTGCAGAGGGCGACAGAATCATCCCCGTGAAACGCTGCGGCATGTGCACGAGACGGTTTACTGCCGTACACAGTGCGAGCGCCACCATCATGCCCAGCACACCGCTCACAGCGGTCATGATGAAACCTTCGAGGAAGAACTGCCGAAGGATGGCGCCGGTCGTGGCACCCAGGGCCTTGCGCACGCCGATCTCGCGCGTCCGCTCACGGACGGCGATCAGCATGATGTTCATCACGCCGACTCCGCCGAGCGCGAGAGTGATGAAGCCGACGGTGACGAAGAAGTTCCGCATCGTGTCGACCATCCGGCCGAACATCAGCGAGTTCACCGACGTGTCCCACATCCACATGGCTTCCCGATCGGTCGCGTCGAATCCGTGGCGGCGTGCCAGCACTGCGCGGACGTCGCGCGCAAGGGGCCAGTCGATGTCATCGATGCGTCCCGTGCGTCTCGACAGAATGCCCGGCAGCTCGTCGACGACGGCCGGCTTCGGCGCCACGATGATGTTCGATACGACGCCGGGCTGCGCATCCGGACGCGGGAAATCCTGCGCCATCGCCGCGAACGGCACGAACAGCTTGTCGTTGTCAGGACCGCTGTAGTTGCTGTCCTGCTCCTTCTTGCGGATCTTTCCGGCGATGACGTAGCGGATGCCGTTCAGCGTGATCTCTTCGCCGAGCGGATTGCGCTTTCCGAACAACTGCTCGCACAGGTCGGCGCCGATGAGCGCCGCACGCCGCACCTGCTGCTCGTCGTCCCAATTCAGCTGGCGCCCCATCTCGAGGTCGAGGGTGCGAATGTCCTGATACGACGGTTCGATCCCGTGCACCTGCGGGGCGGCGGCGTTGTAACGGCTCTTCACCTTTATCGACCCCCGCTGGATCTCCGGCGTCGCTACCGCCACCAGGTGCGCCTCGGCCCTGATCGCGCGCGCATCGTCAACAGTCAGCCAGATCTGCCGGCCCGCCCGCTCGCCTCCGGCCTGCTTGCTCGTTCGACCGCCCCAGACGATACCGATGTTCTTGCCGAGCTCGCGAAGCACGTGCTCGTTGCCCTGTCGAAAGCCCTCGCCAGTGGCCGACAGGATGACGACCGAGATCACGCCCCACAGGATGCCGAACATCGTGAGGCAGCTGCGCAGCTTGTTCGCTCGCAGGTTCTCGAACGTCTGAAGGAAGGCTTCTTTCATAATCGCCGCCGGACTGTGGAGGCGAGGTCAGTCAACCTCGGGCCTGCATCTCGCGCTGCCTGGCCAGGGCGCGTTCGAGGACGGCGAGAACGGCCCCGGCCCCACATCACCCGCGCGTTGCCTGGCCGGCGCGCGTTCAGGACCGAGAGAACGGCCCCGGCCCCACATCTGCGACGTCATCGATGTGGGGGCGGGGTCAGTCATCCCGTCGGGCCTGCACCCCGCCCGTGCACTAGCTGGGCGTGACGACGCGCTCGCCCACTTTGAGTCCGCTCAACACCTGCGTCCTGGTGCCGTTGCCGACGCCCGTGGTGATGACGACCTTGCGCCGGCCGTTCTTTGCAGCAGGATCGAGTACCTCGACCGACGGGACGCGCTTGCTGTCGTACGAGATCGCCGCCTCTGGAACGATGAGCGCGTTCTGGTGCTCTTCCAGAACGATCTCGGCGTTCGCCGTCATGTTGGCCTTCAGTTCCTTCGCGCCGTTCTCGATCGACACCTTGACTTCGAACGTGGTGACGTTGTCCTTCTCGGCGCCGATTGGCGAGATCTGCGTGACCTTCCCGGCGAACACCTTGTCCTTGAACGTCTCGACGCGAATGCGCGCAGGCTGGCCGAGTCGTACGTGACCGATGTCAGCCTCGTCCACCTTGCCGCGGACGAAGACCTGTTCGATGTCGCCCAGCGTCATCACGAGGGTGGCATTTGCGCCGAGATTCAGGATCGACGAGACAGGGCTGCCGATCTCGACGTCCCTTGTGAGCACCGTCGCCCGAATCGGTGCGCGGATCGTCGCGTTCGCGAGGTCTTCGGCTGCGCGCTCGACCGCTGCCTGTGCCTCGGCCACTGCGGCTTTCGCTTCAGCGATGTGAGCCTCGCTGATGATCAGCTGTCCTTGCGCCGCGCGCTGACGGTTGGTCGCCACGTCGAGCGCACTCTTCGCATCGTCGAGACCGGACTGCGCGATCAGGCGTTGACTGAAGAGAGTGGTTGCGCGCTCGAAGTTGCGCTTCGCGAGCTCGACGTCCGGAGACTCCGCCTCGATGTGGTTCTTACGGAGCTGCGCATCCGCCGCAGTGAGTGCAGCCCTCTTCGCCGCGAGGCTGGCCTCGAGCTCCCTGACGTGGGCACGCAGCTGTTCCTTGTCGAGTTCGGCGAGGATGTCACCCGCGCGCACGATCTGGTCGACATCGACATTCAGGTGCTCGATGATGCCGTTGGCCTTCGACTTGATCTCGACCTTGGTGATTGGCTCGATCTTGCCGGTCGCGACGACCGACTTGACCATGGTGCCGCGCTCTACCGTCACAACGCGCGACGGATCGACGTCAGCGGTCGCTCCGTTGAGCGACGTGATGCCCCAGACGCCTGCAATCGCCAGGACGGCGACGGCGCCGACGATGAGCGACAGTTTGCGAGACTTCCTCATGATTTCCCCCGGCTCACACGTGGAGACCTGCCCGGCGGAGCACGCCTACCGCTCTTGATTACGAGGAACTCCAGGAGGAAGTTTCACTTCGGGGTATCATTGGCGGGCCTCCGCCCGCGAATGACGGCTGGCTGGCCCCTCGCTCATGTGGATCCTGCAAACCCGTGACTCATCAGAGGCCGAAGGCTTCACGTTTCGGCTCCTGCCTGGGACCATCAAGACCGTCGGACGCGCCACGCGCGCCGACTTTGTCCTCGACGTCGCACTCGTCTCGCGCTTTCACTGCCGTCTGACCGTACTGCCCAACGGTGCGCTCGAAGTCGAGGACCTGCAAAGTACGAACGGTACGTTCGTCAACGACGCGCGCATCGAGCGGCGCTCTCTGACCGAGGGCGATCGGCTGCGTGTGGGACGAGTGGAATTGACGGTGGAGCGCGCCTAGCGCGCTTCGTCACACATGTCGCCGCTTCACGTCAGAAACGGATTCGAGCGCCGTTCCCGTCCGATCGTCGTGGGCTCCCCGTGCCCGGCGTACACGCGAGCCTCGTCTGGAAACGCGAGCAGCACTGAGTGAATCGAGTGCAACAGCGTGGCGTGGTTGGCACCGGGAAGATCCGTGCGTCCAATCGATCCAGCAAACAGTGTGTCGCCGACGAACAGATCGAGCCCGGCGTCCTCTGCGGTGCCCACCTGGAGACAGACGCCTCCCGGCGAATGACCCGGCGTGTCATGGACGCGCACCAGATAACGTCCAAACGCGACGGTGTCTCCGTGTCGGTACGAACGATCGGGAGGCGGCTGACGCTCGACGCGCAGGCCAAACATCATTCCCTGCTGAACGACGGCGTCATACAAGGGACGGTCGTCGTCATGAAGCCAGACGGGCGCCTGGAACGCCGCTTTGGCGCGGCCGACACCCGTGATGTGATCCAGGTGCGAGTGCGTCAGCAGGATGTGCCGGACCGTGAGACTGGAAGCCTGGACGGCCGCGATTACCTCGTCGACTTCATCGCCGGGATCGATGATGACGGCGTCGCGAGTGGTTTCGCATCCGAGGACGTAGCCGTTTTTGTAGAACGGCGGCGCAGTGTGAGTAGACATCAGCATGGCTGAAGCTCCAAGGGTCTCGTTATCGGATATCTTCGCCGCGAGGCGGCGATTCGGCGACGCCATCCGCCGAACTCCGCTCGTGGAGTCGGCCCAGCTCTCTGCGTCAGCTGGAGGCCGCGTCCTGCTCAAGCTCGAGACCTTGCAGGTTACCAATTCCTTCAAGGCGCGGGGCGCGTTGAACGCGGCGGCGGCGTTCGCGGAGCGAGCAGGCAAGAACGGCACGATCGTTACTGCCTCGGCGGGCAATCACGGCCGCGGCCTGGCGTCGGCCGCCCGGGCACTCGGCCTCCGCGCGGTCGTCTTCACGCCGCGCAATGCTCCGTCGGTCAAGCGCCGCGCCATCGAGCAGCTTGGTGCGGAGCTGAGGGCCGAGGCGGATTCGTACGAGGCGAGCGAGCGGATGGCACAGGAGTATGCTGAAGCCGCTGGCCTGACCTACATCTCGCCGTACGACCACTTCGACGTGATTGCCGGTGCGGGCACCGTCGCCGTCGAGATCCTGGAAGATGAACCCGACGTCACCGTCCTGGTGGTGCCGGTTGGCGGCGGCGGGTTGATCAGCGGCATGGCCGTGGCGGCGAAGGCGATCAATCCCTCGATTCAAGTCATCGGGGTAGAAGTCGAAGCCTCGACGCCATTCACGTCCGCCCGGCGCGCGGGTCGGGTCGTGACTGTCGATGTCGGACCAACGATTGCGGACGGATTGAGCGGGAACCCGGATCCGGACACGACCACGTGGCCGTACATCCGCGACCTTGTGGATGCAATCGTCGTCGTACCAGAACCGGCGCTCCGCGCCGCGCTTCGACACTTGATTACAGAGGAGCATCTCGTCGCCGAGGGCGCGGGGGCGGTGGGAGTCGCGGCACTCGCGGCGGGCCTCCTGCCCCTCGACGGCAGGACCGCCGCAGTCGTTTTGAGCGGGGCGAATATCGATGGCGAGAAGCTGGTTCAGGTGCTCAACGACTGAGAAACCACCACGCCGCAGCAGCCAACACCACCGCGACTGCGAGCAGCACTGTGAGGACCGCGCCGCGGCTGCGGGCGGGCCGCGATCGCACCGCGCGCGGCGGCGCTGCTGCGGCTCGAGCCTCGGCCGCTTCTGATACCTGCCTCAAATCGGCTGCCAATTCAGCCGCCGACTGGTACCGGGTCGCAACACTCCGGCTCAATGCTCGCTCGAGGATTCTGTCGAGAGCGAGTGGCAGTGAAGGGTTCTTTTTGGTGGGTGGTACGAACGTGCCTTGCAGGACTGCGCCCGACGCGTCCGTCGTAGTCGCCGGCCCGAAGGGCGGTTCGCCGACGAACATCGTGTACAACACGGCCCCGAGCGAAAACAGGTCGGTTCTCGCATCGGTGGGCAGACCAAGCGCCTGCTCGGGTGCCAGAGACCTGGCGAACGACGAACCAGAGGGCGCAGGCTGGCCGATTGCCGCGACTGGCACGCCGACATCGAAAAGCTTTACCTGGTCCTTCGGCGTGATTGCCACTGTCGAAAGACTGATGTCGCCGTGAACGAGACCGAGGGAATGGACTTCGGCCAGTCCGTCCGCGAGCTGCGCAGCCACTTCGAGCGCTCGCCGCGGGTTCATGGGCCGCCCGCCAAGTACCTTGTCGAGAGAGTCGCCAGCGACGAACTCGGTGACGATGTAGAGGCCGGACGCGTCTTCGCCGAGCTCGTAAACCGATGCCACGTTCGGATGCGAGATGGTCGTCGCCGTGCGAGCCGCTGCGAGAGCGGCGTCGCTGGCCCGTGCTCGATCGATCCTGCGTATCAGTACCGTCCGGCCTGCGTGCAGATCCCGTGCGCGGATTGGACCGCCCGACGCGGTGCGGTCCTCGAGAATTTGATACTGGCCGATGGAGTCGGGCACTGGCTTCTTCGCGGTCGTTTTCGGCTTCGTATTCGTATTCGGAAGTTCTATCGGACGCTGTTCGAGATGGCACAGCCCCGAACACGAAAACGAAGACAAAAACGACGAAGTTTCGGAGCTTTCCTATTTCCTGGGAGGCTGAGACGGGCGCAGCTCGACGCGGCTCGGGAGGCTCCGGCTCGGGTGCGCAATCAGATCGACGACGACGCGAGCCACGTCTTCGGCCGCCAGCTTCCATTCGGTGCCAGGTCCGCTCCCGCCCGGGGTGAATTCAGTCGCGACGGATCCGGGCATGACATAACTCACGCGGATGCCCTCGTGGCGAACTTCCTGCATCAGCACTTCACTGAACGCGTTCAGCGCCGACTTCGAGGCGCAGTACGCGCCGCCCCGCGGGAATGGATTCTTACCGGCGAGGCTGCTGATATTGATGATCCATCCGCCGCCTCGCGTCCGCATGTTGGGAATTGCGGCGCGGCACGCGAAGAACACGCCGGTGAGGTTCGTGTCGATGACGGTGTTCCACTCTTCCGTGGTCATGCTCGCGAGAGGAGCCATCTTGCCAGACGCGGCGTTATTGATGAGGATGTCCACCCCGCCGAAACGTTCGACCGTTCGTGCGACGAGACGCTCGACGTCGGCTTCCTTCCGGACATCGGCCTGGACGGCCTCCAGTCTGGGCTCGACTCGGCCAGCGCCAGCCAGCGTCCGCCGCGCCTGCTGCAGGTGATCCTCGCTCATCCCGCTGATCACCACAGCCGCGCCATCCGCGAGCAGCGCTTCGGCAATGGACAATCCGATACCGCGCGAACCGCCCGTGACAATGGCCACTTTCGATCGCAGAGACGACTCCCCGGACATGCCGCATCCTCCGAATCACCGCGTTTGGTGCGAGGTAATACAATACCGCACGAATGAAGCGTGTCGCTATCGTGGGTGCGGGCGAGATTGGCGCCGCCGTCGCCAGGGCACTCGCCGAACACGAGATCGTGCGCGAGATTAGGCTCATCGATCAGTCGTCACTCGTTGCATCCGGAAAAGCGCTCGACATCCTGCAGAGCGGACCACTCGAGGGATCCGACACTCGGGTGATCGGCGCTCCGGATCTCGATGCCGTGGTGGGCACCGATGTCGTGGTGATCGCCGACCGCCATGGAGCGGGTGGGGAATGGACGGGAACGGACGCCGCTGAGTTACTGCGCCGCCTCTTGCCGCTGGCGGGACGCAGTCCGCTCATTGCCGCTGGAACGCACTACTCGGATCTGTTCCGGGTCGCGCACCGTGAGCTCGGCGTCGACGCGCGACGGCTGATCGGATCCGCTGCCGAGGCGCTTGCCTCCGCCGCTCGGGCCCTCACTGGCGCCGCTTCGGGTACGTCACCGGTGGACGCGTCGGTGCCCGTACTGGGCGTCCCCGGACGATGGGTCTTCGGATGGACCGATGCCCGAATCGGCTCGGCACCTGTATCGGCGAGACTCGCCCCCGTTGCCATCGCGCGCATCGAATCGCAGATCGCGGCCAGCTGGCCGCCCGGACCGTATGCACTCGGTTCGGCTGCTGCGTCGGTTGTGCAGACCATCGTGTACGGACGGCTCAGGCAAGCGACGGTCTTTACGCCTGTCGAACACGCGCTCGACATCCGGCGCGCCATTGTCGCGGTGCCAGTGAGTCTGGATGCGAGCGGCGTGAAAGCCGTTCAGTGGCCTGCTCTGAGCGTGCGCGAGCGGGTCCTGTTGGAGGGAGCGCTTACGGAGTAGCCGGCAGCGAGGAGAGTTGCCGCCGAATTGACGGAAAGGGACCGAACACCAGGCGTCAGACTCGCAGCCATTGCGAGTGGTCGGGGCGAGCACGCTCCCAGTGGAGTCCGGCACCCGATGTTCGATCGCTCTGGAGACTTAGACGATCTGACGGGCGCCATGGTTTCCAGCCGCGTCACGCCGCCTCAGCCGCACGCCTCCCAAACGCATCCGCGAACGCCCGGACGAACTCGCCCTCGAGATCCGCGCGCGAAATCGACACCCCTAACGCCTCGAGCGATGTGACTCCATGCTCGCGAATGCCGCAAGGCACGATCAGTGAGAACGCGTCCAGGGCCGTGGTGTGGTTGAAGGCGAAACCGTGACTGGTGACCCACCGGGAAATGCGGACGCCAATCGCCCCGATCTTTTCCGGCCCCCGGTCCGTGTCCACCCACGCGCCGGTCATCCCTGCAAGCCGTCGTGCGGTGACCCCAAGACGCCCGCATACGTCAATCATCACCGCCTCGAGATCGCGCACGTAGCGATGCACGTCGCAGCGGTCCGGACGCAGATCGAGAATGGGATAGCCAACCAGCTGGCCGGGTCCGTGATACGTCACGTCGCCGCCGCGGCCGGTCTCGATGACCTCGATCCCCATGCGCTGGAGCGTCTCGGGTGTGGCGAGAATGTGCTCTCTGGCGTCCTCGCTCTTCACGCCGACGGTGATGACGCCAGGATGCTCGAGGAGCAGCAGGAGGTCGGCCACGCGACCGGCCTTGCGATCCTCCACCAGCGATCGCTGCAGTTCAAGAGCGTCCCGGTAGGGCACGATGCCCAGACGGCGGACGAGCAACGTGCGCTGTGAATCCACGCCGCTACACGGCAACGGGGTCGAAGTTCTCCAGCTGTCTCTTTACGAGTGACATGAACTGGTCTCCGGTCGCCCCGTCGATCAACCGGTGGTCGAAGCCCAGCGTCAGATACGCCATGGGCCGGATCGCGATCGCGTCGTCGATCACGACGACGCGCTTTTCGACGGCCCCGACGCCCAGAATGGCGACCTGCGGCTGGTTGATGATCGGCAGGCCGAACTGGGCACCGAAGATGCCCGGATTCGTGACCGTGAACGTGCCGCCCTGGACGTCCTCTGGCTTGAGCTGCTTGATGCGGGCCCGGCCGGCGAGGTCGGTCACCGCCTTCGTCAGGTCGAACACGTTCATCGCGTCGGCATTCTTGACGACCGGCACGATCAGTCCCCAGTCGAGCGCCACGGCTACGCCGATGTTGATGTCTTTCTTGTAGACGACGTTGTCGCCGTCGAGCGACGCATTGACAACGGGCATCGCGCGCAGCGCGTCGGCAACCGCTTTGAGGATGAAAGGCAAGTACGTCAGCTTGGCGCCCTGCCGTTCGTATTCCGCCTTATGACGATCCCGCAGCTGCGCGATGCGCTGGAAGTTGATTTCGAACACCGAGTGGACGTGCGCAGCGGTGCGCCGGCTGAGCACCATGTGCTCGGCGATCTTCTTGCGCATGACCGAGAGGGGTACGATTTCGACGGACTCCCCGGGACGATAGGCCGGCACGTGGCCGGTTGTGCCCGGCACCTGCGCCGGGGATGGCGAAAGATGATCCAGAAATTCCAGGATGTCGTGCTTGGTGACGCGGCCGCCGATCCCAGAGCCCGGAATGTCGCGGATGTCGACGTTGTGTTCCTTCGCGAACTTGCGCACGAGCGGCGATGACTTCGCCCGGCGTTGATCGTCGGTCCCATGCCCGTTGGCTGGTTCGGCCGGTGACGTGTCCGCGTGCGCTGCCGGCGCGGCGGCGGTGACCGAGGGCACCGCCTCGCCGTCCGTCTCGTCATTGGTGGACCCGTCCACTCCGGCCGATCCGTCATTCACGGCAACGGAA
>JBKPMA010000122.1:0-6172 GCA_046731935.1 Acidobacteriota bacterium | reverse complement strand
CCGTGGTTCAACGTCATGGCACGCTCGTAGTGCTGCCGGGCGCGGGTCAGGCTGCCGCCCATCGCTGCGCCGCGGCTCTCGAACGTGATGAGGAATTCGTGGAGCGACCCTTCGTCCCAGGCTTCGTCGAGCGCCTCGGCGCGCCGGATCAGCCGCTCGACAATCGGCACGTCGGCCACGAGGTCCATGTCGCCCTTCCCAACGGAGATGGCCGATCCCCAGGCCGCCGCCGTCCAGTACAGATCCGGCAGATCGTCGAGCGTCATCCGAGCGAGCGCCTCGGCGGCGTTCACGCGCAGCACGCCGCCGAACGACGGGTGCTGCACCTCAAGGGCGCGCAGACCGTAGTCGCGACCGCGGAGCAGCAGCCGGCGCGCGCGATCGCGCTCCGCACGCGCGGCGACGACATCGATGCCTTCGAGGCGCTTCGAGTCGGGGATGACGTAGGCGACGGCGTACGACGTGAAGCCGCTCGCCAGTGATCGGAGGAGCGGGCGATGACGGGGCAGATCCGTGGCGAGGCCCTCCAGGGTCTTGAGGCCGAAGGGCAGTGCTTCACGAACCAGCGCAGGGTCGTCGTCCTGCGCGTAGGTGGACGAGCCATGAGCGAGCGAGTCCGCGATGGTCTTGCCGGCCATCCGCCGCAGTGAGCAGGCGGGAAGGACGCAGAGGACCAGGGCGAGCGACGATGCGCGTATCATGCTGCTCGGCGGCATCTGTCCTTCAATACCGGAACCGCCCCGTTCGTTACATTTCTCTGCTGGACCGATGGAGATCGCTTTGGAGGACAACGGCACGTGAAGCCAGAGGGCGGCCGCGGGTTCGTCACGACACGCTGGAGCCTGGTGGTAGCGGCTGGCGCCGGCACCGAGGCCTCGAACGTGGCCCTCGCCACGCTGTGTCAGAGCTACTGGTATGCGCTGTACGCGTACGTCAGACGGTGCGGCTACGACGTGGAGCAGGCGGAAGACCTGGTGCAGGGGTTTTTCCTGCGCCTGCTCGATCGCGAGCTCCTCCGGCGCGCCCAGCCCGAGCGCGGTCGATTCCGGTCATTCCTCCTGGCGTCCCTCAAGCACTTCATGATCAATGAATACGACCGGGCACGTGCGGTGAAGCGCGGCGGTGGCGTGGCGCCGCTGAGGCTTGACATCGCTGCCGCCGAAGGGCGTTACGCGCTCGAGCCGAAGGACACCCTGGATCCCGAGCGGCTGTACGAACGCCGCTGGGCACAGACGCTGCTCCACCAGGCGCACGTGCGGCTGCGCAGCGCGTGCGTCCGATCCGGGAAGACTCGCCTGTACGAGCAGCTCGAGCCGTTCGTGTCGGGCGAGGACGAGGGCGTGCCCTATCGTGAGGTCGCCGCCGCCCTGGATATGACCGAAGGCGCCACGCGAGTGGCGGTACACCGGCTGCGACGGAAGTTTCGCGACCTGCTGCGCGAGGAGATCGCGCACACGGTCGACGCAGGCGGCGACGTCGACGAGGAGCTGCGCTTTCTTCTGCAGACGCTGGCTGAGACCTCGTCGTGAGCGGCTGCCGTGTCGATCATTTTCGAACGATCGCGGCGGTGCACGTGGCGAAGATCACGGCATGATCCCAGTGACCGGTGGTGAGGCCATCCTTCGGCAGCGCCACGCCCGCGTTCAACACGATGCCGCGCCAGAGCGCGGTCGTCTCGAGCGCCGCGCCATATTCCGAATGCCCCGACGTGCGGAGATAGGCGGCGCGCGTGCCCACCTCCCAGGCCTGTGACAGACGCAGGGAAGCCCCACCTCCCACGGTCGCACCGCGCTCGAGGCGGAACTCACCATACCTGTAGCCGACGAGCGCGCCCTCGAAGTCCAGACCCCAGGAGCCGCCGACGAGCATGGCACTGACGGTATCGAGGTTGCGGCCGCCAAACACCTCGCCGCGGCCCGTGTAGTGCAGGGGCCCACTGCCGGCGCCAACGCCAGCGCGCAGGGTGTACTGCGACCATGTGCGCGTGCCGGTCAGCACCCGTGCGCGAGCATCGACCTTCACCCCGTCCCAGCGCGACCCGAAGAATCGTTCAGCCGTCAGACGCTCGTAGTGCTCGGTCATCTCCACGCCCACGAACGGCCGCTGCCACGCGCCGCCGCCGCGATCGGCCGGCAGGCCGCTGACCGATTCGTACAGCGCGAGTGCCCGATAGCTGCCCGTCCACCCTCGACGATGTGTCAGCTCGATGCCGCCTCCAACTTCGATCGAAGACGCGGTGTAGGCCGAGGCGTCGTCGCGCTCGCCCTGCGAGTAGAAATAGTCACTGCTGTTCGCGTTGAAAGGCGTGACGCGGACGTAGATGTGCCGCCGCTTCGTCGGCCCATCGACGTGGCGCCAGTCGGCGCCGATTGTCCAGCCGACGACGCCAAACGTCCACTCGCGGTCCGCATCCGGTCGAAGTGATACCACGGCGATCGGCACCACTAGCGTTGGAGACTCGAATTGAAGGCTGACGACCGCGGCACGCGACTGCGCGGTGACCATGTGCGGCCATGCCGCGCAGATCACCGAAGCAAGCAGCGGCGCCCGGCCGCTACGTTTCATAGCGCGCCCACTCGGCGGCGATGCGGCGGCCCTGGTAGCGCGCCATCGTCATGACCGAGAGCATGGGGTTGGTGCCGCAGGATTCCGGGAACACGGAGCTGTCGCACACGATGAGGTTGCGCACATGGTGGGATTCACCGCGCGCGTTCACCACGCTGGACTTCGCAGTGCCTCCCATCTTGACCGTCGCCTGGCAGTGCGCTGACGAGATCATCGTCTGATACGGCTCGAAGCGCAGGTGCTCTACCGCGCTCGAGTCGGCAGCCGATCGAAAGCGCGGCGATGGCAGCGAGCCGAGTGGCTCCTGCGAAGCCAGCAGCACTTCCTCGGCGCCCGCGGCAAACATGATGTCCAGGCCCGTTTTCGCCGCGATCCGCAAGCGAGCCTTGTCGTCCTCGGCGAGGTGATACGTGATCCGCCGCTCACCGGTCGGACGATGCCAGACAACCCGGTTGTTGGCGGCCGCGGTGTCAATCAGCATGATGCCAAAGCCGGCGAGATGATCGTACTTGCGCATCAGATCGAAATGTTCCGGACCTATGCCCGGGGCAACGACGGCGCCGTAGACCGGGTGCCCGAACAGGCACTCGTAGTAAAAGCCGAGTGATTCGTAGAAATGGTCGCTGTAGATCGTGCCGGTTACGCCGCGATAGTTCGTCATGCGCGCCGGCATGACGCCGATGATGGGTAGCCCCGGATGCAGGATCAGCCCGCGGCCGATCAGGTCATGTGGGTCGGGGTGTCCTGATCGTTGCAGGAGCACGGGGCTTTCGATCGCCCCGCAACACATGAGGACGACCGTCGCGCGGATCTCCAGCGCGCCGGCGCTGACGCTGTTGGGCTGTGATCCCGTACGCGTTGGCCGTACGCGCGCGTGCGCGCCGGAGACGAACAGGGCACCCGCCCGGCGCTCGAACGTGAGCGCTTCGACGTCGCAGTGATGAACGAGCTGGACCCCGTGCGCGATGGCGTCCGGCACATACGTGATCAGTGTGGACTGTTTGTGGTCGTACGCGCACCCTTCCGCGCAGAACCCGCAGCCGATGCAGCCGCGCATGTTCAGAGCAAATCGCTTCGACGAGAGCCCCAGTGCCCGCAGGCCCCGCTCGAGGACCCGGTTGTTCTCGTTGATCTCTTCGTCCTCAGGTCTGTGGACGTTGATGCGCGCTTTGACGTCAGACAGGCAGGTGGCCATGTTCAGGCCCGCCACGCCGTAGTCATTCGCGGCTGGATCGAAGGAGAATCCGGTCAGCTCTCGCGACGCCCGCCAGCGTGCCCAGACACCCGGGACGGGATCCATGGCGAGCGCGTAATTGACCGTCGTTCCGCCACCGACGCATTCACCACCCCTTACGGCGATGCCGCCGTCGATGGTGGAGCGGGCGCCACGGCCGGCGTAGAGGACGTTGGCGTCCCATTCGCGCTGGTTGAAGAAGTCCCTGGTGTAATGACCGCCCTTCTCGAGCAGCACGACGCGCGTGCCGGTCAGTTCACTCAGACTGGCGGCCAACACGCCGCCGGCGGCGCCGGATCCGATGACGAGTACATCGCAGGTGATGCGGCTCACGACCGGCCCGGTGGGCGGTTCCCGACCGGGCCCTCGTAGCCGATGACCGTCCACATCTCCGGCATGGAATACGTGGTGATCATGACGAGCGATCGGGTCGTGGCGTAGAACTCGCGGCGCAGCAGCAAACGGCTCTGCCGCCACAGGTCGAAATACTCACGCTGGCGGTCCACCGAAAGCGCCGTGAACGTGGATGGCGTTCCGCGGCGTTCGAAATGGGCGTACAGCTCGCCGTCGTGCGTCTCGTCTTCGCGTCTCGGCCCATCATTTGTCGTCTCTTGTCCTTCGAGGCGTTGATGCGCGGCGGCGAATCGCGCGAGCTGCGGAAACAGGTCCGTCTGATCGAACAGCATGAAGCTGCGCTGCAGCAGCAGGAACCTGGGATCGCGCTCCAGTCGAAAGAGCGACAGCAGCCGTGTCTGTACCTGTGCGCCAGTGACGGGGAAGGCAGGCAGTTCGAGCGGCAGCACCGCACGAATCAATCCGCCGAGGACCTGTTCGTAGTCGGCGAGCGCGGGATCGGTCAGGAGCGCGTACGCCGACCGCGTGTCTCGGGTCACCGTTGCACAGCCTGCAGCGGTGCCCGCCAGGGCGGAGCAGCATGCGAGAAACTGACGGCGCGTGATGGCGACGGCCGCGTCAGGACTTGGTCGCATGCGCTCGCGCCTTCGCTACCGGCAGTGCGCGCAGATGGATGCGGCTGAGGATCGCGTCGAAACGGGGATCCTCGCGGAGCAAGTCCATGGTGGGTTCGAGGTTCATGAAGTCCAGGTACGGCGAGTGCTCGGCCACAGCGAGATCGAGCTGCTCGAACGCGGCGTCCTTCATATCGAGGCTGACGTAGGCCGTCGCGAGCGCGTACGCCGGGATGTATCGCCGCGCCGACAACGCCTTGAGTTCCGCCAACACCAGCAATGCGCCCTGACGATCGCCAGTCACGCCGCGCAGGTAGCTCAGGAGGCCAAGAAACGGCCCCGGCGGGGCTGGTGTGGAGCGTAGCTGTTCGCGCGCGAGATCGGGTGAGCCTTGCTCGAGATGTGCGACCGCCAGGAGCTGGCCCGCGATGAAGAAATGGCTGTCGAGGGCCAGCGTCCGCCGGTAGTGTTCGATCGCCCGATCGAAATCGCGCGTGTAGTAGTAGTGACGGCCCAGGTTGAGGCTGATAACTGGCGACAGCGGATCGAGATCCCGTGCGGCCTCCAACTGTGCGAGCGCCTCATCGAAACGGCCCTGGCTCCAATAGTGACTGGCGAGCCATTGGCGGCCAGTCGCGTAGTTGGGGTTGAGCGCCACGGACCGCTCGTGTTCCCGGCCCGCGCCGTCGCGGTCCCACTCGTAGCGCAGCACGAAGCCCATCGCCGCGTGCGCTTCGGCGAGCTGGTCGTCGAGCTCGATGGCCCGCTGCGCGGCCGCCTTCGCCTTGGGCACGACTTCCGACGGCGGCAGCACATCGTAGCCGTTCGAGCCGAGCACGTCGTACGCATCGGCCAGGCCGGCGTACGCGAGCGCGTACCGCGGGTCGGCGGCAATCGCCTGTTTGAAGAACTCCACGCTGCGCATCAGATCGTCGGGTGTACGCCGGTTCCAGTAGTAACGTCCTTTCAGATACAGCTCGTAGGCAACGGTGCTCTCCGTGAATTGGGTGGTCCGCCGCGCATCGGCGGAGCCCGCCATCTGCAAGCGCAGCGAATCGGCAACCTCTCGGGCAATGTCGTTCTCGATGCTGAGGGTGCCCGCCGTTGTGCGCGTGTAGTGAGCTCCCCAGAGCTGGCGGCTATCCGCGGCATCGATCATCTCCATGCTGAAAGAGAGGATGCCGGCGCGTTGCTCGAGCCGTCCGAGCAGGAGGGCCCTCACGTGGAGCGTCTTCGCGATGGCGGGCAGGTCCTTCGCCTTGCCCTTGAAACTGAACACGGACGCCCCTGACATCACTTTCAGGCCCGGCGTCGACGACAGCGCCCGGATGACACCTTCCGTGATGCCGTCGGTCAGAAATTCCAGATCCGGGTCGCCGCTCGCGTTCTCGAGCGGCAGCACCGC
>JBKPMA010000121.1:0-7075 GCA_046731935.1 Acidobacteriota bacterium | reverse complement strand
GAGGAAGTCGAAGCGGCGCTCCGAGCGGCCGCGGAGCTTCGGGCGGGTCATCTCGTCGTCCATCTCGGCGTCCCAGACAGTCAGCATCCGGCTCCCGGCGTCAATCGTGCGGACGCCGTCGCGCGCAGCCTCGAAGCGCTCGACGCGATCGCCCAGCCGCTCGGTGTTCGACTCGCCCTCGAGGTGATGCCGAATGCGCTCTCACGGCCCGACGCCCTGGTGACGCTGCTCGAAGAGAATCTGGATTCCTCAGACGCCGGCATCTGCCTCGACTTCGGTCACGCGTTTTTAATGGGAGACCTCCTCGAGGCCGTCGAAACGTGCTCCGGACACGTCGTCACGACGCACGTGCATGACAATTCCGGCGGACGCGACGAGCATCTCGTGCCGTTCGAAGGGCGGATCGACTGGGACGCGGCCCTGATGGGTATGCGGAAGATTGGGTACGATGGCGCGTTCATCTTCGAGCTCGCCGCCTCCGCCGAACCACGGCCGGTGCTCGAGCGTGCCGCAAAGGCTCGCGGACGCTTCGAACGAGCGCTTGCCATCTGAGTACGCAGCCGATGACTCCTACTCGCACACACATCCAGAACATCGCCGCGCAGGACGGCCAGCTCGTTCGCATCGACGGATGGCTCCAGAACCGGCGCTCGAGCGGGAAGATTCACTTCCTGCAGGTCCGCGACGGCAGCGGCGTCATCCAGGCCGTCATGTCGAAGGCCGCGGTCGGCGAGGAGATGTTCCGCCAGGCGGACCATCTCGGGCAGGAAACGGCGCTCAGCGTCGTGGGGACCGTGCGTGCGGACGCCAGGGCACCGGGCGGCTACGAGATCGACGCCATCAGCATCGACGTGCACTCGCCGTCGGTGGACTATCCGATCACGCCGAAGGAGCATGGCGTCGACTACCTGCTGGACCGGCGGCACCTCTGGATCCGGTCGCCGAGACAGCAGGCCATCCTGCGCGTGCGCCATGAAGTGATCAACGCAATCCGCGACTACTTCAACAGCCGCGATTTCGTGCTCTGCGATACGCCGATCTTCACGCCCGCGGCGTGTGAAGGCACGACGACGCTCTTCCCGGTGCAGTACTTCGAAGATACGACCGCGTACCTGACGCAGAGCGGACAGCTGTACAACGAAGCCAACGCCATGGCGCTCGGCCGCGTGTACTGCTTCGGACCGACCTTCCGCGCAGAGAAATCCAAAACGCGCAGGCACCTCACCGAGTTCTGGATGGTCGAGCCCGAGATGGCGTACGCGGATCTCAACGACGTCATCGTGCTCGCCGAAGGACTGGTGGCCGAGGTCGTCGGACGGGTCCTCGACAAGCGGCGGCAGGAACTGAAGATCCTGGAGCGCGACACGACGAAGCTCGAGGCGGTGAAAACGCCGTTCCCGAGAGTGACGTACGACGAGGCCGCGAAGATCCTGACGGAGAAAGGGATGCCGTTCGAGTACGGCGGCGACCTCGGTGGCACCGACGAGACGGTCCTGTCAGAGCAGTTCGACAGACCCGTGTGCGTCACCCACTATCCAGCAGCGATCAAAGCCTTCTACATGAAGCCGGATCCCGCGCAGCCCGACAAAGCGTTGTGCGTAGACGTGCTCGCACCCGAAGGCTACGGCGAAATCATCGGCGGCGGGCAGCGGCTCGACGATTACGATCTGCTGCTGTCACGCATCAAGGAACACGGGCTGCCGCAGGAAGCGTTCGAGTGGTACCTCGATCTGCGGCGGTACGGGTCCGTGCCGCATGGCGGCTTCGGGATGGGCGTCGAACGCTGTGTGGCGTGGATATGCGGGCTCGAGCACGTGCGCGAGACCATTCCGTACCCGAGGATGCTCTATCGCCTCTATCCCTAGAGGGAATGGGAGTAGGGATAAGGGCTAAGGGCTAAGGGCTAAGGGCTACGGGCAGAGTAAGCGACGCTCAGCGAGGGTTTTTGTACGCGTGAAAGACGGCGCGGTCTTGCCTGAACGCTGGACCGAGGCCGTTCCTGCCGGTGATCCAGTGCTTGACGGCTCTGGCCGCCCTGAACCCCGCGGAGCGGATCGGACTCATCACCTCGACTCGCATGAAACCCACACTTCGAAGCATCCCCGCCACGGCGGCGTGATTCGGACCCCACCAGTTCGTCGGATCGTCGTTCAACTCGCGATCGGGATAGAACGCTGCCGCAGGCCGGCTCACGCCGACCATGTCCACCACCGTTTCCAGAACGAGCAGGTCACCGGTCACCGACGCCACGCGTTCCAGCGCGAGGATCGGATTCGTGACGTGGTACAGGACGCCGAGGAACAAGACGACATCGAACGTTCCCACGCGCTCGGGCGAGAGGTCCATGACGTCGATGTCGACATCCTCGACCCGCGAGTTGAGCGCGGCGCGTGCGAGCTCGAAGCCAGCCTTCCCCTGCCCGGTCCCCCAACCCGTACCGTGCCAGGCGTAGTAGTCCGTGGCCACCACCCGACGCGCGTGCCTCCGCTCCGCTTCGAACGAAAAGTAGCCATCCCAGGCGCCCACATCGAGCACGGATCGCCCCGACAGATCGTCGGGGAGATGAATGCGTGCGAGCCGTTCCGGCGAGTTGTCGACACCTCTGGTGACCACACCGGCACCCAGATCGATGGTGTGGTACCAGCGCAGCACATCCGCTCTCGTTCGCAGATCCTGGGAGTCCATGGGGCGCACCGAATTGTATGTCGCCTCAACGGGAACGGATGCCTTCGGGCAGATCACCGCAACAGCTGGCCTGTCAGTCGACAACCGCCGCCTGTCCTGTTACGCTGCCTAACACACCAGCCGATGACTCTGCTCCGCGTAATTCAGCCCGACGCCGTGCGGGCGGTGCCGCTCTTTCTGGCCACGTCGGTCGATGTGTCGTTTGGCGACGGCTTCTACGAGGAAGAACGCGACGGCAGCCAGACGTTCCGCTGGATGAGTGAACGCGGAGTGCTCGAGTTCGACGCCGATTCAGAGTGCCGGTATCTGGAATACTGGGCCGCGTCCGAGTTCTTCGACCTCTCCCAGACGCTCAGCATCGCCGCGGGCGGCCGCGTGCTTGAAACCTTACCACTCGTACGCGGCTGGTCTCCGCGCGCGATCGAGGTCCCCGCCGATGTGGGCCGCCTCGACCTGACGGCAAACAAGCTGTTCCCGCGCGAGTACTACCCCGCCGATGGACGCGCGCTGGCGCTCAAGATCCGCGGCGCCCGGCTCCACAAGGATCCGGAACGCTACGCGGCCGTGCGTCGTCAGCAGGACAACACGCTGGCGAATGCGCGCGAGCTGCTCGACCATCGGCCGGCGCTCGATTCGACGCCGCCCAGCCTCGGCATCGACCTGCACGGCGTCTGCAACGTCAAGCCGCCGTGCGTGTACTGCGAGTGGGATTACAGCAAGACACTTGAAGGGGACCACGTCGACACGCCGTTCACGCGCGAGACGCTTCGCGAGTGGGGGGCGTTCTTCGACAACACGGTGAGCCTCGTGAACTGCTCGATCGGCGAGCCGTTCATGATGCGGCAGATCGACGAACTGCTCGACACGTTCGGAACGACCGGCAAAGTGCTCGAGATGACGACGAACGGTCAGATCCTGACCGATCGCAACATCCAGAAGCTGGTCGGACGGCCGATTCTGCTCTACATCTCGCTCGACGCCGCGACGCCGCTCACCTATTCGCGCCTCCGAAACGACACCTTCGAGAAGATCCTCGGCAACCTCCGCCGCCTGATCGCGGCCAAGGGCGGCCGCGGAGGTTTCCCGCATGTGCATCTCGTGTTCATGCCCATGCGATGCAACGTCCACGAGCTGGATGCCTTCGTGCACCTGTGCGCGGAACTGGGCGTGGATCGACTGGTCCTGCGTCCGCTGAACTACACCGACGCGGCGCTCGACTGGGACCGGAACGGTTATCACTTCGAGTACCAGAAGGAGCTGCTGCCGTTCGACGAGCTCGTGCGCGTCAGCGGCCGCGCCGCGCGGCTCTGCCGCGATCTCGGCGTGGAGCTCTCGGATCAGATGGATTTCGGCGGCAGCATGCGGGATCTGTTCGAAGAAGAGTTCGACCGCGGCGCCGAAGAGACGCCGGTGGACGCGGGCTCATCTTCGATGAAGCCGTCAGAGCCGACTCCGGTTGCGGAGGCGCCCGTGGCTCCGAGCCAACAGGCGCCGATCGCGAGCCAGCATGCGCCGATGGCGAGCCAGCCGGCTCCGGCGGCGTCGACCCCAACACCCGAGCCAGTCGCGATCCCGATGATCGCGGTGCATCCACTGCCCTCGCTCGGCGCCGAGCATCGTCCCGCATGTACCGAGCCGTGGACCAGTCTCTACATCCTGCGACGTGGCGTGCTGCCCTGCTGCTATGGCGGCAAGCCCATCGCGCAGATGGAAGAGTATCGTCAGGCGTGGAACGGCGAGCTGTTGCAGGCGATCCGCGGTGAGCTGGCAGAGGGCCGCTTCCACGACTACTGCCTCGAATCGCCGGCCTGCCCGATCGTCCGAAAGGCCGCCGAAGCTCATATCCTGCCGCAACGACAGCGCACCATGCTCCAGCTGCGACATGGCTGGGCGCGCGTCGACCACCTCCTCGGTGGCGTTCCAACCCGCATCTGGGAGCCCCTGAAACGAGGTGGTCAGATGGCGCGTGTCGCGGTGACCGATCCTGCGCGAGCGATCCGCCGTGCCCGCAAACTGTTCGCCTCCGGCGACACACCGCGGCACCACTGAGCCGGGCTCCTGCTAAGATCGAAAGTTCGGATCGGCACGACGCGGGCCGGTAGCCCGTCGCCTGGAGCCAGAAGCCTGTTGTTCTCATGAAGATCGGCATGATTTCGTTGGGCTGCCCCAAGAACCTCGTTGATGGCGAGGTGATGCTGGGGCTCGCCGAACGATCCGGACACACGATTACCGCCGACGCCGCCGACGCCGATGTCATCGTCGTCAACACGTGCGCGTTCATCGATCGCGCGAAGCAGGAGTCGGTGGACGCGATCCTGGAGATGGCCGAACGCCGGAAGTCCGGCGGATGCCAGAAGCTGGTGGTGACCGGCTGTCTGGCCGAGCGCTATCGCGACGAGCTGCAGGCGCAGATCCCGGAGATCGATGTGGTGCTGGGCACTGGAGAGGTGCCCGAGATCGTGTCGGCACTGGAAGGGCGGGGTCTATCGGCCGACGGGATGAATAACCCCGCCGCTACATCGGGTCTCAGTGTGGGGCCGGACGGGATGAATAACCCCGCCGCTACATCGGGTCTCAGTGTGGGGCCGGACGGGATGAATAACCCCGTCCCCACATTAGGTCGTGGTGTGGGGCCGGGGTCATTCTCATCGTCGTCCAATGCACCCCGGCCTGGCAGCGCCGTTCCGGCGACTTTGTACCGGCGCACGAGGAGCGGTCACGAGCCGCTCGGCGGGCGAGCCGAGCTCCCGACCTACATCTACGACGCAGACACGCCCCGGATCCTCGCCACACCGAAGCATTTCGCCTACATCAAGGTGGCCGAGGGCTGCGACTACCGCTGTGCGTTCTGCATCATTCCTCGGCTGCGCGGGCACTATCGAAGCCGTCCCGCGGACTCGATCGTCCGGGAGGCGCGCGATCTGGTGGCGCGGGGCGTCCGCGAGATCATCGTGATTTCACAGGACACGACGTTCTATGGCGTCGATCTGGCCCAGCGGGATGCGCTGGCCTCCCTGCTCCGCCAGTTGAACGGCATCGATGGGCTCGAGTGGATTCGGATTCTGTACCTTTATCCGACGACCATCACGGACGCGATGCTCGATGCGATGGCCGAGTGCGACAAGGTCGTCAAGTACGTGGACCTGCCGCTCCAGCATGCCTCCGATCCTGTGCTCAAGCGGATGAACCGTCCTGGCACCCGCGCGTCCTACGAGCGGCTCCTGCGCCGCGTCCGCGAGCGCGTTCCGTCCGTGACGCTCCGGACCACCTTCATCGTGGGATTCCCGGGCGAGACTGACGCCGATGTGGATGAGCTGGCTGGGTTTCTGGATGCCGTTCAGTTCGACCACGTCGGGATCTTCACCTACTCGCACGAGGAGGGGACATCCGCGGGCACCCGATTCGACGACGACGTCCCGGCTGGGGTCAAGCGGTCCCGCCGGAACCGCCTGATGGCTCAGCAGAAGCGGATCGTCCGCGGCAGCCAGAAGCGGCGGATCGGCCAGCGCGTGCGACTCGTCATCGACGGCCGGTCCGACGAGCACGACCTGGTCGTGCGCGGCCGGCTCGCCGGCCAGGCGCCCGAGATCGACGCGCAGGTGTTTCTGACCGAGTGCGACCCTTCTTCGTTCCCGCCGGGCGCCTTCATCAACGCCGAAATCGTCGGCGCAAAGGACTACGACCTCATCGCCCGTCCGTTGCCGGACCCAGAACCGTGTGGTAGCATAAATAGTTCGGGGATGGCCGGTTAAGACCGCCAGTGGGCGCGACGCCCGCGTGGCGGTTCCTGGTTTCGGGGTCTCAAGCGAGCGGATGAACGCGGTCGATCAGATCCGCGCGGTGGCCGAGCGTGTCGTGCAGGCGCGCGGGCTCGAGCTCTTCGACCTGCAATTGCGCCGCGAGTCGATCGGCTGGGTCGTTCGCGTGTTCATCGACAGGCCGGGACCCTCAGGCACTCCCGAAGACAGCATCGGCATCGAGGACTGCGCCGCGGTCAGCCGCGAGATGAGTGCGATTCTCGACGTCGAGGATCCGCTGGATCGCGCGTACACCCTCGAGGTGTCCTCGCCCGGCCTCGATCGTCCGCTGCGTGGCGAGGCCGATTTTCGGCGGTTCCAGGGCCGGTGGGCCAAGATCGTCGTCGACCCTGCGATCAACGGGCAGAAGCACTTCCGGGGTCGCATCGAAGGCGTGGAAGACGACGTCGTGCTGTTCCTCGCGGAGGGCAACAAGGCACAGCGCCTTCCGCTGTCGTCGATCACGCGCGCGAAACTCGACGTGGAGTTCTAGAGTACCCAAGCGATGACGAATCCGCTGCAACAGACGATCGAAGCGCTCGCCAAGGAGAAGGGCGTCGATCCCGAGATCATCATCACCGCGCTGCAGGACG
>JBKPMA010000120.1:0-3682 GCA_046731935.1 Acidobacteriota bacterium | reverse complement strand
ACACTGACGAATGACGAATCACGATTGGCGAATGACGATTGACCTCTGGAGACGAGCAATCGTCATTGATACGCGCCGAATCGTCAATCGTCAATCCGCATTCGTCCTGTCGTCTCTCTTTACGAGGTAGGCCCGTAGTAGCCCTGTTTCGTGCGCGCCGTGGAGTTGGGTTGGGTGACGCGGACGATCACACGGCGGTACGCGCCGTCGCGCTTGGGGTTCTTCGACGTGTAGCCAACCGTGTACTGGCTCGACAGTTCGTCCGCGATCTGGCCGTAGATGTTGGCGAGCTCGTTGATCTGACGCGCGAAAAACACCCGGCCGCCTGTTTCCTGCGACAGCTGGCGAAGCACGAAATCCGCCTCGCTGAAGCCCTTCGTGGCGATACCCGGCTCTCGTGAGCGAAGGCCGATTGCGTAGATCGCGGTCTCGGATCGCTTCGCGAGCTCGAGGACCTCTTCGAAGCTGACGAGGCTCGACGTGTCTTCGCCATCCGACAGCACGACGATCGCCTGCCGGCGGACGTCGTCGGGCGTGGCGGCGCGCGTCTTCTTCAGTTCTTTGAGTGCGATGTAGATCGCGTTGTAGAGCGATGTGGAGCCGCCGGCGTTCGTTCGGCGGATCGCGCTCTCCAGTTCCGGCACGTTGCTCGTGAACCCCTGGATGATCTGCACGCGGCTGTCGAAGTCGATCACCTGGGCGAGATCTTCGCGCCGGAGCCGCTTGGCAAATCCGATCGCCGCATCCTGCGCGGTCTCGAGCTTGTCTTCCATGCTGGCGCTGCTGTCGAGCAGAATCGACAACGCGATTGGCAGATTGGCCCGGTTGAAGAACGTCAGATCCTGTTTGACGCCGTCCTCGTAGACGAGGAAGTCCTGCTGTGTGAGGGACGTGACGTAGTGCTGCGTCCCATCGATCACCGTGACGTTGAGCGACACGAGATCGACACCCGCACGGAACGCGGGTTGTTGCGCACGTGCGGGTTCCGGCGCTGGAGCAGCAGGGGGTGTTTGTTCCGGCGGTGCGGGCGGCGTCTGCGCGGGAGGGGCTGGCAGCGGAACGGGGTTCTGCGCACGAACGCCCTCAGCCGCCGTCAGCGACGCGATCACCGCAAGCGTGCAGAGCGCGCCGACAGCGATCCGCATGATCACTGTCCGGCTCGCGGGCGCGGCTCGGCCGCTGGTGTGGCTCGCGCGGTCGCATCAGGCCGATTCACCTTGACCTCGAGCTTATCGGGTGGAATGAGCGCTCCCGGGCGGCTGTAGACAATTTCGTACTGCTGCTCGATGGCCTCGGCGACGCCCGCGAGCGTTCCGGTGAAGGACATGCTCGAGATCACGTGAATGAGCCGGCCGCCTGTGGAATCCGATCCATCAGCGAGCACAATGGCGCGGTTCCGGCCTTCCTCGGTATTTATCGCCACGTTATTCCCGGGCTGCGTGAGGACGACGGCGTAGAGGGCGGCACCGCTTTCCTTGAGGACGTCGAGGGCGTGCTGGTAGTTTGGATTGCTGAAGTCCGTGCCCTCCGTCGTCAACACGACGATGACGCGCCGGGCGGCGTCGCGCTTCTGCAGCCCGCGGCTGGTCTCGATGATCGCGTCGAGAACGGTCGTACCGGCGCCCGGCTGCGCGAAGATCTTCTTGGAGCCACGCTCCAACGCCTCAGGCGACGCGATGTAGTCCTGCAGGATGGTTGGCCGATCCGCGAGACCAATCAAAGCGATCTGGTTCCCGTCCTTGGCCATCCGTTGTGCGAACGAGCTCACGGCCTGGCGGATGTCGTTGACATACGGTGTGATGGCCTGGCTGTTGTCCACGAGGAACGCGACGTCCACCGGCTGCACCGCGCGGGAGGCGCGCAGGACCTCGCGCGGCTGACCGTCTTCGCGCACCGTGAACGCATCCCTGTCTAGACCCGTGATCGGGCTGTTGTCTTTGTCGAGCACGGAGACGAAGAGCGTGCGCTCGGACGGCTGCGCCGCGGCGCCAGTCACGACCAGTAGAGAGAAGAGCGAGAGAAGGACGGAGCACGTGGACACTCTGCGCATGACAACTCCAGAGGCTGGATGCCCCGCCAGGATGGCGCGGCGTCGCAGGTGACCTCGTGCTGCCCGCTCCGGCCCGGGGCCAGGCCGTTGGGGGCTGCGTAACCTGTCCAAGCGCGCACAGATGCGACGCATCCGCAGCGATGGCAGTCCCTGATCTGAGTATAGGGAGCCGTCGGACGAAGGGTCAATGCCGCGTGGTTTGACACCGGGCGCCCAGCCGGATAGAAAGGCTGTGTGACTGATGGCGCACCGCTCGAAACTCGGCCGTCATTGCCCTCGCGCCGGCTCGTCTGGATCGGAGCGGCCGCGCTGGCAGTGCTCGCGGTGATGCTGTTCCTCGTCATCGGCAGACGTCAGACGCCCGCCGCCGCCGACTGCGACAAGAAGCCGCCGCCCGTGAAGTTCGCCGTCGCGTCGTGCGACGAGACCGCGCCCGGGAAAAAGCCATCGGACACACCTCAACCTCCGCAGCGCCCGTGACGCCATGCCCACTGACCGTTCCGACGCCGGCAACGCACTGCGAACGGTCGGCGCACTGAGCGCGGTCGGGCTGTCGTTCGTGATGGCGATCGTCCTTGGGACGGCCGCCGGCTACGGCATCGATCGCCTCGCGGGCAGCTCACCCTGGGGCTTCCTCATCGGCTTCTTCCTCGGGCTTGCCGCGGCTATCCGGTCGGTTTTCCGCACGGTCGCGTCGGTCTCGAAGGACGAGAGGGGATGAGCGAGCCGGATGGGTTCCTCCGCTGGTTCGAGCGGGCCTCGCTGTTCGCATGCCTCGTGCTGGCGCTCGGGGCGGTCGTGGTGTCTGGCGGCGACTGGTGGAGCGGTCTGGCGGTCGTCGGCGGAGGCGCGCTGGCCGGGATCAGTTATGCGGGGGTGAAGGCTGGCGTGGGGGCCGCGGCGAGCGGGGACCGCGGCTGGCCGCTGGTGAAGTTTTTCACAAGGTACGGTATACTCGCGCTCTGCGCGTACGTTATGCTGGTGCGTTTGCGCCTGCACCCGGTTGGGGTCATAGCAGGAGCATCGTCGCCGGTACTCGCAGCGATGGTCGCGGCAGGTCGCGCCCTTCGATTGGCTTCCCGCTCCGGACACCAACAGGGAACCGACGTTCGCTGACACCGGCCGGGCCGGCTCACGCGTGGCGGGTGCCCGCCTGGAATCGCCTGCATGGAGAACCTGGAACACGAGCTCTGGATCGTCCAGGCCATCAACGCCATCTTCGGTCCAGCTGTGGCGGCATTGCTGCGCGCGATCGGTCGCCCGGTGCCCGATCCGTCGCACGTGATTCCCAACCACCTCGGGATCATCCTGCTCATCATCGTCGCGCTGACTGTGCTCTGCCTGTTCGTGCGGTCGCGGCTCAGCGTCGAAAATCCCGGCAAGCTCCAGATCGTCCTGGAAGACGTGATCGTAGGACTCAACAGCCTGCTCGAACAGTGGGTGGGTCCGACGGGACGACAGTACCTGCCGCTGGTGGGCACCGTCGGGATCTTTATTCTGATCTGCAACTTGAGCGGGTTCGTACCCGGGTTGATGGCCCCGACGAGCAACGTGAACGTGCCGCTCGGCTGCGCGATCAGCGTGTGGGTCTACTACCACATTCAAGGCATCCGCGTGCAGGGCATCGTGGCG
>JBKPMA010000119.1:0-8768 GCA_046731935.1 Acidobacteriota bacterium | reverse complement strand
ATGCCAACATGAGCGAGGTTCCCCGCTTCAACGCGAACAACGGTCTCGGGGTTCCGATCTGCAGGCGATCCTGGCCGGCACGAACGGCAACACTCATGACGTTCTCGTCGCGAACGTAGTACAGCTCGCGCCCGTCGGCACTCCATCGCGGCGGGTCCACGTTTTCGGCGACCAGCTCCGGCGCACTGGTCGGAGGCATGCGTGCGACGTAGACACCACTCCGGCTATCGCGGTCGGCAATGTACGCCATGAGCCGGCCATCCGGAGACAAGCGCGCGTCCCAGATACTCTGACTGGACTCGACCAGCGGTGTTGGTACGGCACGTGGATCGAGGCGCGTCTCGAACAGGTTGAAGCTGCCGGGCCGTCGCATCCACGTGAAGGCGACCCCCCGACCGCCCGGAAGGACGCCCACGGGATGTTGCTGAGTACCGGGCGCCTGAAGCTCGGTGCTCGTTCTCGTTGCAAGATCCATCAGGAACAAGTGAGGGACAGAGCCCTGACCGTCGGACGCATAGACGATTGCGCGCTCGTCCTCGGTCCAGACAGGGCTCATGTCGCTGCCGGGACTGGTCGTGAGTCGCTCCTGGGTCTTGTGAACCAGATCGAGCATCCAGAGGTCGTAGGTGCCGAAGCCGGCCTGCCGGCGCGCCACCAGCAGCTTGCTGCCGTCTCTGGAGAGCCGGGCGGAATCGTAGTCTGCCAGATCGCCCACAGTGTCGACCTGTCTGCCATGTCGATCGACCCACACCAGCTGCTGCAGACTGCCGCCACCGTGGTACGCGAGCGCACCGCTCGGAGACACACTGAACATCCCGCGTGACGTCGTGTAGAAGTACTCGACACCGGACGCCACCGAGAAAGGAGCGCCGATCGGACGCGCTCGGTCCAGATCCACGCGCTGCCCCATCAACACGCCCTCGCGTACGAACATCACGATGTCCGGGTTGATCCACTGGACGTTCGAGATGACGGGCATCACCGGATGCGGAGTGCCCTCGAGCGGCCCGGCTCGCTCCGTCTTACTGTCGGCGAGCTGTCCCACCCGGAGCTCACCTCCTCCGTCCTCGAAGCGGACGATGTACAGGAACCGCTTTCCACCGGGGAGGAACCAGGGCCACTGGACACGTACTTCCCGGCGTGTGAGATCGAGAGCCACGACTGCGCGCGGAACGCCACCCGCGACGGGCACGCTCTTGACTTCGGTGCCGTCGCCGCGCCCGATGAGGATGACATCGTCTCCCCACGTGCCATGGTAGAAGACGGCGCCCGGAAGGTCGCAGATCGTGACGGGAACTCCTGCGGGCAGATCGATCCGCTTCAACTTGCTCTCGGTGAAGAACGCCAGCGATCGCCCGTCGGGCGACCAGAACGGATTCGCCGCGCCCTCCGTGTCCGCGAGGGGCCGTGCTTCGAGATTCGCGAGCGGGCGCAACCAGATGCGGGGCCCTGCGCCAGCAGCCTCCGCCGCAACGAACGCGAGCTGCGATCCATCCGGCGAGAGCGCGATTTGAGTGCCTCCCGGGTGGAGCGGGAATTGGCCGCCCTCCGGCGGCGGGAGCAGAAACCGCACAGGAGTCGGCACGCGGACGACCGTGCCAGGCCGGTCCCACATGACGGCGATCGCCACGATCAGCGCGAGCACGCCGGCACCAGCGACCATCGCGGCTCGGAGCGCGGGCGGCCTCTGGATGTCTATGCCACTGTCGAGAGGTGTCGAAAGAGCGATACGAGCTTCGCCGATGTCTCGTAATCGCAGCTTGCTTTCCTTGACCAGGCACCGGCGCATCAGATGCAGCAGTGTCGGCGGCGTGTCTCTTGGTAGCGCCGCCCAGTCCGGCTCGTGTTGCAGCACTGCCTGCAGCGTGTCGCTCACGGTCGCCTGAGGGAACGCCGGCCGCCGGGCGCACATCTCGAACAGCACACAGCCGAAGGCCCAGATGTCGGTTCGCCTGTCTACCGCCTGCCCTCGTGCCTGCTCGGGGCTCATGTAGGCGGCAGTGCCGACGATCGTACCAACCGCTGTCGCGTACCGGGACGGTGACAGCGAGTCGGGCGAACCCACTCGGAGCTCTGAGCCGGCGGCTCTCGCTAACCCGAAGTCGAGGATCTTGGCGTCACCGTCGATCGAGATCTTGATGTTGCCGGGCTTCAGATCGCGATGCACGATCCCGCGCTCGTGCGCAGCCTCGAGTCCTTCGGCGAGCTGCCGGGCGAGACGGAGGATCTCGTCGAAAGGAAGGTGAGCAGCGGCGATCCGTTCGGAAAGCGTCGGCCCTTCGACGAGCTCGAGGACGAGCGCGGCGATCGCACCGCTGTCCTCGAAGCCGTAGATCGCGCCAACGTGCGGGTGATTCAACGCCGCAAGGGCGAGCGCTTCTAGTTCGAATCGGGAACGGCGGTCTGGGTCGTTGGCGACCGAGTCGGGCAGGACCTTGAGCGCAACGTCGCGCCGCAGTTTCGTATCGTGCGCGCGATAGACCTCACCCATGCCGCCGGATCCAAGAAGGCCCTCGACCCGGAACGGACCGAGCTGAGAACCGGGCTCCAGCCGTTTCAGCGGTGGTGGAAACTCGAACGGAAATGCCTCGCCAAACGACCCGGCCGCGTCGTGGGCTCCGAGCATCGAGTCGACCGCGGCACGCAACGCCTGATCGTGGCCGCAGGCATCATCGAGGTACGCACGGCGCGCCGGCCCATCGAGGCCGACTGCTGCGGAAAAGACGTGGCTGATTTCAGGCCATCGAGCGGGGTCGATGTCAAGCCTGGGCCTGGCCTGCTCCGGCGGCGCCACGGCGCCACGATAGGCGAAGACCGAACGTAAATACAAGAGCTGCGATCGCTCTTGCGCCTCTACTGCGCACGCAGCGAAACAAGAGGATCGACCAGACTCGCGCGCCGCGCGGGAATGTAGACGGCGACAAGCGACACGGCGAGCAGCGCGCCCGCAACCCCCGCGAAGACCCATGGGTCTGTCGACCGAACGCCGAACAGCAAGCGCTCCAGGTACCCAGTAGCGAGATACGCACCAATGAGTCCGGCGACGACTCCGGCGACCGCCAGCTTCATCCCTCCGCTCATCACCAGCCGCAGCACGGCTCGACGGTCTGCGCCGAGCGCCATTCGCAACCCGATTTCCTGGGTGCGCTCGCTGACGACCAGCGAGAGCACGCCGTAGATGCCCAGACATGCCAGCACCAACGCCAGGCCTGCGAACGCACCAAGCAGATTCGTCTGCACGCGGCGCTGCTCGACTTCCCGGTCCACGACGTCGTCCAGCGTCGCGACGTCCGAGATCGGCTGGCTTGGATTGATGGCCAGTACGGCCTGCCGGATCGCGTTTGCGAGATCACGCGGGTTGCCATCGGCCCGGACCACCAGATCGCGAGGCCACATCCAGTTGCCATCAGACTGCTGCAGCGCAAAATACATTTCGGGACGGGCCGGCTGGTCGAGCCCCATCGAACGCACGTCGCGGACGATGCCGACGATCGTGAACCACGGAAGCTTGCTGTCTGGTCCCTGGTATTTCAGGCGACGTCCGAGCGCCGGCACACTCGGCCAGTACTGCCGCGCCATCGTCTCGTTGATGACGACCGCAAACTGCGAGTTGGCCGTATCGCGTTCGTCGATGAACCGGCCTTCGACGAGGCTCATGCGCAGGGTCTCCATGAAGCCTGGAGTGACCACGCGATTGTTGGCGTCGTACGACAGCTTGGGGTCCGGGCGTGTCGTACCCTCCGGAAAGAACCCGGTCGAGCCCCCTTTCCACACAAGCGGAAGCGCGCTGGTGATTCCAGCCGACTGCACGCCTGGCAGATGCCTCACACGTTCGAGGAGCCTCGTGGTGAAGTCCACACGGCGTTGCAGGGTCGGATACTCATCCTCCGTCATGGGAACCCGCACGCTCAGCACGTGATCGGTGCGGAATCCCGGATCGATGCCGCGCAGCGTCGCGAAGCTCTCGATCATCAGTGTGGCTGCGATCACGAGCACCATCGCCCCAGCGACTTCCGCGATGACCAGGACGGCGCGAAGGGGACCATGGCGGCGCCCCGACCCTGGTGCGCCGAGCTTCATCGCACCGGCGAGATCGGTCCTGACGGCCTGGCGGGCCGGCACGAGGCCCACGAGTATTCCCGTCATGAGCGCGACGAGGGTCGCAAACGTCAGCACGCGCCAGTCGAATTGGACGGTACTGATGTCCTTCAGCGCGTCGGGCACCAGTGCGCGCAGCACACCAGCACCGGCTGCGGCGACAGCGAGACCGGCAAGTCCGCCGGCAAGCGCCAGTACGAGGTTCTCGGTCAGGATCTGCCGCACGAGGCGACCCGTACCGGCACCAATGGCCGCACGAACGGCCATTTCACGCGCTCGTCCCGCGCCGCGCGCCAGCAAGACGTTGGCGAGATTCGCGCACATGATGAGCAGCACGAGCGCGACTGCTCCGAGCAAGACTTTCAGCGCAAGGCCAAGATCGCCAACGTAGTCATCGAGCAGACGGTTCGCATACATGCCGATGTTGCGATTGGTATCCGGATAGTCGTGACCGAGTCTCGCCGCCAGCGTCTGCAACTCGGCATTGGCCTGGCTGAGGGTGTGCCCATCGCGCAGCCGCCCGACGACCCAGAGGTAGTGTGAGCCGCGATCGGTCAACCGTTCTTGCGTGAAACCTGCCGGAACCCACACCTCGACATCGCGGAACGGAAAGGAGAAACGAGCAGGCATGACGCCGACGATGGGGTAGCGGGCGCCGTTCAGTTGAATGTCTTTTCCAAGCACGTGCGGGTCGCCGGCGAAGCGCCTTTGCCAGAGCGCGTGACCAATCACGACCGCGCGCTGTCCGCCATCGCGATCGTCAGAGTGACCAAGCGTCCGTCCGAGTACGGGCGCGACGCCCAACGTCTCGAAGAAGTTCGCGGTCACCCCGGCGGCGCCGATCTTCTCCGGCATGCCGCTGCCAGTGACGTTGTACCCGCGGAGATCGAGGGCGGCCACGGACGCCATCGAAGGAATCTTCGTCGTCCAGTCCGTGTAGTTGCCCGGTGCGGGCGTGTTCTGGCGGAAGCCCATCCACGAGGCGTCTTCCCAGATCATCACCAGCCGATCGGGTTTCGCAAATGGCAGCGATCGCAACAGCACCGCGTCGACTACGCTGAAGATCGCCGTCGTGGCTCCGATCCCCAACGCCAGGGCAGTGATGGACACCAGCGTGAACGCGGGGCTGAGACGAAGACGTCGGAACGCGTACGCCACATCCTGTCCGAAGGTCTCGAGCCCGCGAAGTCCCCAAACATTTCGGCTCTGCTCGGTCAGGCCGGCCGGCCGTCCGAATCGCTGGCGTGCGTCACGGCGCGCGACGTCCGGCGCCACGCCGCGCTCGATCAGCTGCTTTTCGCGGAGCGCGATGTGAAGGCGCATCTCGTCCTCGAGATCGCCGTCGAAGTACCGTTCAGTCACGAGAAAACGAATGCGGCGCCACAGGTCTCCGATGAACATGACTGCCTCAGGCTGGCTGCAGGATGCGATCGATGGCGGTCGACACCCGCCGGTAGTCGGCGACCTCACGTTCGAGCTGCCGGCGTCCGGCTGGTGTGAGGCGGTAGTACCGCGCGCGACGGTTCTCGGCCGTCCGCCCCCACGTGCCTGCGACCCACCCCTTGACGAGCAGGCGCTGCAGCGCCGGATAAAGGGATCCTTCTTCGACGCGAAGCACGTCCTCCGATACGGTCTCGATCGCTTGGGCGATCTCGAAGCCATGCGCCTCGTCGTGGCGAGCCAGCGTCGTCAGGATCAGCATGTCGAGCGTGCCGGGTGGAATGGCGGAGGCCGGGGCTGTGGTCATGACGTAGACAGTCTATGTTACGGAGCAGCGCGGCGGGAGGTTCCCCGAGGCTAAAATTGCGATCGTGCGTTGGCCTCTCGCGCTTTCTGCCGTGCTGGCCGCCGTTGCGGCCAGCGCTGTCATGCCGCTGACGTCGGCCTCCCACTCCGACGACGTCGTCCGCCTGCTACGCGTCCCTCACGACGGTATCCAACCCGAAGCCATCGTCGCCTCGGACGGCGTGCTCCATTTGCTGTACTTCAGTGGGCCGCCCGCGTCCGGCAACCTCTTCTACGTGCGGTCTTCCGACGGCGGAGCGACGTTTTCGACGCCTGTTCGCGTCAACACCCAGGACGGCAGCGCCGTCGCGGCCGGCACGATCCGCGGCGGGCAGCTCGCACTAGGCCGCAACGGCCGCGTCCACGTCGTGTGGAATGGTTCCGACGCTGCGCTGCCGAAGGCACCAGCGGCTCCCTCGAGCGGCCGCCCCGGATTCCCTCTGCTCTACACCCGATCGAATCCTGAAGGCACGGTGTTCGAGGCGCAGCGCGGACTCATCCACCACAGCTACGATCTCGATGGCGGCGGATCCATTACTGCCACCGCAGACGGCCGTGTCTACGCCGCGTGGCATGGCTCGCCGCTCGACTCAGTCGCAGGCGAGGAGCACCGGCGCGTCTGGCTCACGCGGTCCGACGACGACGGCGCGACATTCAACGACGACGCGATCGCGTGGAAGGAGCCCACGGGGACGTGTGGGTGTTGCGGAATGCGTATGCTCGCCGGGCCCGCGAGCGCACTGGTGATGCTGTTTCGTTCGGCCTCGACACCGGCCGATCGTGACGTGTTCGTCCTCGCGTCCAGCGATGGCGGACAGTCGTTCCGCGGGTCGCGCGTGCAGCCGTGGCATATCGGCAGTTGTCCGATGACGAGCATGGCCCTCGCGAGCGCCGGCAATCGCGTGTACGGCGCGTGGGAGACTGCGGGCCAGGTGTCGTTCGGCGCGATCGATATGGCCGGAGCGAGAATCCCGAAACCCGTCGCTGCGCCAGGACCGGGCGGCACACGCAAGCACCCGCGGCTTGCCGTGAATCCGCGCGGCGAGACGATGATGGTCTGGACCGAAGGGACTGCGTGGGCGCGCGGAGGATCGATGGCCTGGCAGGTGTTCGACAGTTCGGGCCGTCCTACCAGTCAAAAAGGCTCGCAGTCGGGCATTCCTGTCTGGAGCTTTGCATCGACGGTTTCCCGTCCCGACGGCGGATTCCTCATCGTTTACTGACGGGTGCCATGACGAATGCCGATTGAGGATTGACGAATAGCCCTCTCGCGCACCTTTACGCCGCACTCCGCACGACGACGCACCCGCAGCAACAAGAGAGAGACTTTCCGTCGGACTCAACCTGGCGGAGAATGTCGGCATGCCTACTCCTCCTGCCCGCCGCTCTTCTCTGACTCGGCGCGATTTCCTCCGCGTCTCTGGCGCTGGCACACTGGCCGCCACCGCCGCTGCCAGCTCCGCATCCACACTCAACGCCCAGGCGCCGGCAGGATCAGGCGCAGCGTCGGCCGCCGACGCGGTGGGTGTGGGCTTCATCGGCGTTGGTATCCGTGGCGAGATCCTGATGCGGACGACCATGGCCATTCAGGGCGCGCGGATTGTCGCGGCCGCCGACGCCTACGACGGTCATTTCGATCGGATCAAGGAACTGGCTGGTCCGTCAGTGTCTACCGGGCGAGACTACCGGCGCGTGCTCGACAATCCTGACGTGCAGGCGGTCGTGATTGCCGTCCCGGATCACTGGCACGTGCCGATGGCGCTCGACGCCATGGCTGCCGGCAAAGACGTCTACATCGAGAAGCCGATGACACACCGCTGGGAGGAGGGCGCGTCGCTCATCGCGGCCGCGAGCACGAAGAAACGCATCCTCCAGGTCGGCAGCCAGTGGGATAGCATGCCGGCCAACGCCCAGGCGATCGAGATCATCAAGTCCGGCAAGCTGGGAAAAATCACGCTCATCGACGGGCGCATCCACCGCAACACACCGACGGGCGCGTGGTACTACCCGGTGCCTCCCGACGCATCGCCAGAGACGATCGACTGGGACCGCTTCATCGGCAAAGCGACGAAGGTTCCGTTCGACGCGGCGCGATTCTTCCAGTGGCGCCTCTACTGGGACTATTCGGGCGGGCTGCCAACCGACCTGTTCGTGCACCTCATCACCGGCACGCACACGGTGATGGGCGTGAACGACATGCCGGCCCGCGTCATCGGCTCCGGCGGGATCTTCAACTATCCCAAGCGGGAAGTCCCCGATCAGATGACGGCGATCGTCGAGTATCCGAACCAGTTCACGCTGACGCTCACGTCAACCGCGAACAACGGCCACAACTTTCCACCGCTGTTGATCATGGGCACCGAGGGCTCACTCGAGTACTACGGCACCCGGCTCGTCTACCACGCCGAGCCGATCCTCGAGAACTACACGTACTCGACGAACCATTTCTCGAAGGCGGCCAAGGCGAAGTTTGCCGAGCTGCACGATCTGGATCCAGAGAACATGCGGCCGCGCGCGACCTCGTCGATGAAGCGGCCAGAGCCGGAGGAGATCCAGACGCCCGGCACCGAATCGACGCAGCGGCACCTCGAGAAGTTCTTCGAGTGCGTGCGCACGAGGACCGAACCGACCGAGAACGCCGCTGCGGGCCACCGCTACGCGACCGTTGGCCATATGGTCAACGTGAGCTACCGCGCACAGAAGCCGGCGACGTGGAATGCGTCGAAGCAGGTGGTGGAGCTGACTTGACGGGTCGCGAACGCGAGTGAACGCCGCCTTAGCGTCCCCGGAGGTCGAGCAGCCAGTTCCGCACGAGGAAGAACACGACCGTCGAACACACGAACGAGACGGCCAGCGTGATACCTGTTCCCAGGTGAGGCTGCAGC
>JBKPMA010000118.1:0-6233 GCA_046731935.1 Acidobacteriota bacterium | reverse complement strand
GCGCACGATGCCGTGCTGCAGCACAAGGCGCCGTACCTGAACGTGCCGTTCTTCCTGGTGCGCGCCGCGATCTACTTCGTCATCTGGAGCTCGCTCGCGTTCCTGATCTCGAAGCTGTCGCTCGATCAGGAGCAGGGCGGCGAGCGCGGCCAGGCGCTGAAGATGCAACGGCTGAGCGGCGGCGGGCTCGTGGTCTACGCGTTGACCGTCCTCTTCATGTCGGTCGACTGGATCATGTCGCTCGACCCGCATTGGTTCTCGACGATCTACGGCATCCTGTTCATGGGCGGACAGGGCCTCTCGGCCCTGGCATTCACGATTGCGGCGGTTGTCCTGCTGTCGCGCACCGAACCGATGTCGCGCGTGATCGCGCCCGCCCATCTGCACGATCTCGGCAAACTGATGCTCGCGTTCGTGATGTTGTGGGCCTACTTCTCGTTTTCGCAGTTCCTGATCATCTGGTCGGCGAACCTGCCTGAAGAGATCCCCTGGTATCTGAAGCGCATGGGCGGGGGCTGGGCCTACGTCGGCCTCGGCCTGATCTTTCTGCACTTCGCGCTGCCGTTCGTCCTGCTGCTGTCGCGCGACCTGAAGCGAAACGGCCGGACGCTCATTCTGGTGGCCGTGGCGGTCATCGTCATGCGGCTGGTGGATCTGTTCTGGCTGATTGGTCCGATCGGTCACGATCCTGCAGAAGTGGGCCACTACGCTGGTCAACCGGCGGTCATGCACCTGCATTGGCTCGATGGCGTGGCACCGATCGCCATTGGCGGCATCTGGCTCGCACTCTTCCTCTGGCAGCTGCAGACCCGGAGCCTCCTGCCGCTCGGCGAGCCGTATCTCGCTGAAGCGTTGGAGCACGGGAGACACGGGCACTGACATGTCGCACCAGACGCACGCACCGACCGAAGAAGAAACGCTGGCCGCCGGCCACGAGCTGAGCGACGCGAGTGCCGCGCCGATCCTGCGCTTTCTCGTGTTCCTGGCGGTTCTGACGGTCGCCACGATGGGCCTCATCGCGCTGTTCTACAACTTCCTCGAGCGGCGGGAAGCCGCGGAGAAGACGGCGCTCTATCCGCTGGCCGTCGGACAGGCGCGTCCATTGCCGCCGCCGCCGCGCCTGCAGACGTATCCCTTCCGTGATCTTCGGGATCTGCGGCGTGAGGAGGATCGCCTGCTGACCACCTACGAGTGGGTGGACAAGAACGCCGGCACGGTGCGCCTGCCGATCGCACGCGCGATGGAAGTCGTCGCGGCACAGGGGCTGCCCTACCGCCATGAAGGCGAAGCGGCGCCGGCGGCGGCACCCACTGGACCGCCGAAGTAATGCGGATTGCGGATTGCGGATTGCGGAATGGGAAGACGACTGAGGACTACGGAATGACGTTCGTCGTGTGCGGGCCCGTAGCCTGGAGTCCGAAGCCTGAAGCCTGAAGCCTGAAGCCTGAAGCCTCAAGCCTGAAGCCTGAAATGAGCATTTCCACTGTCTCGTTCCGTGCGGCGTTGATCGTGATCCTGAGCGCGCTGGCCGTGTGTCCGGCGGGCGCGCAGGTCAGCGGACCGTCGCTGTACGAACGGCAGGACGCCTCGCAACCGGCGGCGAACCGACTGCCGGCACTGCTGATGGACGTCGGCATCGACCAGAAGCTCGGGACGACGATCCCGCTCGATTTGCCGTTCAAGGACGAGCAGGGACGCAGCGTCATCCTCCGCGATTACTTCGGCAAACGTCCGGTCATCCTGACGCTCGTGTATTTCGAATGCCCGATGTTGTGCACGCAGGTCCTCAACGGACTGACGAGCGCGATCGGCGTCTTGAAGTTCAACGTCGGGCAGGAGTTCGACATCGTCACCATCAGCTTCAACCCGAAGGAAACGCCGGATCTCGCGCAGGCGAAGAAGACCAGCTATCTGGGTCGCTACAAGCGCGAGGGCGCGGGTAACGGCTGGCACTTCCTGACGGGCACACAGCACTCGATCGAATCACTCACGGGCCGCGTGGGATTCCGGTATGCGTACAACCCCAGCGCGGGCCAGTATGCGCACGCCAGCGGCATCATGGTGCTCACGCCGGACGGCAAACTGTCGCGGTACTTCTTTGGTATCGACTACGCGCCGCGCGACGTGCAGCTGGCGCTGATCGAGGCCTCGGATCGGCGGATCGGCTCGCTCATCGACCAGCTGCCGCTGTTCTGTTTTCATTACGACCCGGCGCAGGCGCGCTATACGTTCACGATCATGCGTCTGGTGCGCGGTGCGGGTCTCTTCACGGTTGTGGCCATCGTGGCCGGCATTGTCGTGCTGCGTCGCCGGGAGCGCCGGCCCTTGGGGCGAGCCTGAGCATGACTTCTCCGAGATCAGCCGTCGTCATTCGTAGATCGGCCGAACGCGTCTTCTGACACCGATGCCTGAATTCCGACTCTTCCCCGATCAGGCCTCCACGCTCGCCCCGCGCGTGGACAACCTGTATTTCTTCCTGATCGCGGTGTCTGCGTTCTTCGCCGTCCTCGTGACGGCGGCGGTCATCGTCTTCGCCATCAAGTATCGGCGGCGGTCGGAGGACGAGGTGGGCGTGCCGATCCACGGATCGCTCGCCCTCGAACTGATCTGGACCGGCATTCCCTTCATCCTCGCGATGGTGATGTTCGTCTGGGGCGCCAGCGTGTATTTCGCGATCGTGCGGCCGCCGGCGGAGACGCTCGACATCTACGCCGTCGGCAAGCAGTGGATGTGGAAGTTCCAGCACCGCGAAGGGCAGCGTGAGATCAACATGCTGCACGTGCCGGCGAATACGGCGGTCCGGATGATCATCACGTCCGAGGACGTGCTGCACGATCTGTACTTCCCGTCGTTCCGCGTGAAGACCGACGCGATTCCGGGGCGCTACACGCAGGTGTGGTTCAACGCGACCAAGCCCGGCACGTATCACATCTTCTGTGCGGAGTATTGCGGCACACGGCATTCCGCCATGACCGGCACGGTCGTCGTGATGAGCCCGGAAGACTACGCGGCCTGGCTCTCGGGTGGGGTGACCGAAGGCACGCTCGGGCAGCGCGGCGAAAAGCTCTTCACACAGCTGGCCTGCTCCACGTGTCACATGGGCGGCGACACTCAGCGGGGTCCGGTGCTGAACGGGCTCTTCGGATCGACCGTGCACCTTGCGAATGGCGAGACGGTGACGGCGGACGAGGCGTACATCCGCGAATCGATCCTGAATCCGACGGCCAAGGTCGTCGCGGGCTTCCCGCCGATCATGCCGACCTTCCAGGGTCAGGTGAGCGAAGAACAGCTGCTCTCGCTGACCGAGTACATCAAGGCCCTGCCGGCCGGCAAGAGCGCGCCTGGCGTGGGCCAGCTGACCGAGCCCGTGCCGCAAGCGGCGCCAGTCCTGCAGATGAAGCCGCAGACGACCGGCGCGCAGCCAGAATCCAAGCCCTAGCGGTGAACTGAAATGATTCCCGAATCTTCCATTGCGACGTCCAGCCCGACTTTCGATGCTGTGATGCCGGCGCGCCACTACCTGAACGAATCAGGCGGGTGGCGATCCTGGCTCCTCACGACAGACCACAAGCGGATCGGGCTGCTCTATCTGCTCTCGATCACGGTGTTCTTCTTCCTCGGCGGCTTCTTCGCGCTGCTGATCCGGCTGGAGCTGCTGACGCCAGCCAGCGACCTGATGACCCCGGATGTCTACAACCGGGCCTTCACGATGCACGGCGTCATCATGGTCTTCTTCTTCCTGATTCCGTCGATTCCCGCGACGCTCGGGAACTTCATGCTGCCGATCATGATTGGCGCGAAGGATCTGGCGTTTCCGCGAATCAATCTCCTCAGCTGGTACATCTACGTCATCGGTGGATGTTTTGCGCTGGTGGCGCTCATCGGCGGCGGTGTCGATACCGGCTGGACCTTCTACACGCCCTACAGCTCGATGTCGTCGAACTCGCGCGTGCTCACGGGCGCGCTCGGCGTGTTCATCTCGGGCTTCTCGTCGATCCTGACCGGGCTCAACTTCATCGTCACGGTGCACCGGATGCGCGCGCCGGGGATGACGTGGTTCCGGATGCCCCTCTTCGTCTGGGCGCACTATGCGACCAGCCTGATCATGATTCTCGGCACGCCCGTCGTCGCGATCACGATCCTGCTCCTGGCGTTCGAGCGTGTGCTGCGTGTCGGCATCTTCGACTCGGCGATCGGCGGAGATCCGGTGCTCTTCCAGCACCTGTTCTGGTTCTACTCACACCCCGCCGTCTACATCATGGTGCTGCCCGGCATGGGCATCATCAGCGAGATCGTCGCGGCCTTCTCGCGGAAGAACATCTTCGGCTACAGCTTCGTCGCGTTCTCGAGTCTGGCGATCGCGGTGATCGGCTTCCTCGTGTGGGGCCATCACCTCTTCGTCGCGGGCGAGACGCCCTACTCGGCGCTCGTCTTCTCGATATTGACGTACCTGGTCGGCGTGCCCTCAGCGGTCAAGACGTTCAACTGGACCGCGACGCTCTACAAGGGCTCGATCTCGTACGAGACGCCGATGCTGTATGCGTTCGGCTTCATCGGCCTGTTCCTGATCGGCGGATTGACGGGTCTGTTCCTGGCGGCGGTCGGTCTCGACATTCACGTGACCGACACCTACTTCGTGGTGGCGCATTTCCACTACATCATGGTCGGCGGCACGCTGATGGCGTACCTCGGCGGGATCCACTACTGGTGGCCGAAGATGACGGGCCGCATGTATCCGGAAGGGTGGTCGAAGCTGAGCGCGCTGCTGGTATTCGTCGGGTTCAACCTGACGTTCTTCCCGCAGTTCATCCTGGGATATCAGGGCATGCCGCGCCGCTACGCGATGTATCCGCCCGAGTTCCAGGTGTTCAACGTGCTCTCGACGGCCGGCGCCACGATCCTCGGCGTCGCCTACGTCTTCCCCATGGTCTACCTGCTCTGGTCTCTCAAGTACGGGAAGGTCGCAGGCTCCAATCCGTTCAACGTCAAAGGACTCGAGTGGGAGACGACGTCTCCGCCACCGACGTTCAATTTCGATCGGGTGCCCATCGTGACCGACGAGACGCACAGCTACGCGCCGCACCAGGAGGTCAAAGTTGCCTGACGCGGTCATCGCAGAGGCCGGGGCGCACGCGCACCATCCCCGGCTGCGTCATCACTTCGATACGCTCGGGCAGCAGAAAGCTGCGGCCAGTCTGGGCATGTGGGTGTTCATCGCCCAGGAAATCATGTTCTTCGGGGGCATGTTCACCGCGTACCTCGTGTACCGGATGTGGTACCCGGCCGGCTATGCCGCGGCCAGCAACGAGCTGGATCTCACGCTCGGCGGTATCAACACGGCCGTCCTGATCGCGTCCTCATTGACGGTCGCGATGGCCGTTCACGCGGCACAGGAAGGCAAGCAGAACCAGATCGTGGGGTTCCTCGCGGCGACGCTCGTTCTGGGCGTCGTCTTCCTCGTGATCAAGTATTTCGAGTACGAGGCGAAGTTCACGCTGCACGAAGCGCACCACGCGGCAGCGCAGGTCCGGCTGTTTCCTGGTGCCGGCTGGTTCCATGTCGACGGCGAGCTCGCTCCGATCGCGAGTCAGATCCGGATCTTCATGGTGCTGTACTTCGCGCTGACCGGCATGCACGCGCTCCACATGATCATCGGCATCGGGCTGCTGCTCGCGATCATGAACATGGCGCGCAAGGGCGAGTTCACACCGAAGTGGTACACGCCAGTCGAGATGTTCGGCCTCTACTGGCATTTCGTCGACATCATCTGGATCTTCCTGTTCCCGTTGCTGTATCTCGTCAACCGCCATCACTGAGCCATGGACGCCTCCCATCCTTTCGAGTATCCGGAATACGAAGAGCACGTCGTTCCGAAGTCGGTCTACTTCGGCGTCTTCGGCGCGCTGATGGTGCTCACGGTCATCACGGTGGCCGTGGCCTTCGTGGACCTCGGCAATCTGAACGTTGTCGTGGCACTGGCCGTGGCGGTGCTCAAGGCGACGCTCGTCGTCCTGTTCTTCATGCACGTGAAGTACAGCCCGACGATCACGAAGCTGGTGGTCGTGTCGTCGATCGTGTGGCTGGGGATCCTCTTCGGCGTCACGATGATGGACTATCTGACGCGCGGGTGGCTCATGGCGCCGACCCTGATGCACTGACCGTCAGGGCTTCTTTTTCTTCAGGAAGCGGTTCAGGAGCGACGTCGCTTCGTCCTCGGCCTTGTTCTTGAGCGC
>JBKPMA010000117.1:0-3458 GCA_046731935.1 Acidobacteriota bacterium | reverse complement strand
CCGCATAGACGAGCGGATTGATCACCAGTCTGCTGCGTTCCGCTTCGCGGGCAAGCACGGCCGAGGACCACTGCAGCCATTCCGAGTCTTCGGTGACGACGTCGAGAATCACGTTGCTGTCGACGAGCGTCGGCACGCGTTACCCGCGCGTCAACGCCAGGATTTCGTCCGTGGTCAGTCGCGCCGTTGCGCTGCCGCGCGCGCGTGACACGAGTTGAGCGCCGCGCGTCTGCTTCTGACGGGCTTTCCGCACGCGCACACTGTCGCCATCCAGCTCGAACTCGACTTCGGAGTAGGGCAGCAGTCCGAGATGTTCACGGATCTCCTGGGGAATCGTGACCTGACCCTTGGACGTCATGCGCATATATCCAACTCTTACTTGTAAGAGTAAGACATGGTGTCGGAAAAGGCAAGACAGCGCCCGGATGCTGTAGCTCACGACGGATGCCGATAACTCATACAAGGAGGAGCGCATCCGCTCGACGGTTCATGGTCTGTTCACAGTGTGGTACCGATAACCCGGCAGGGGCTAAGTTCTGCCAGGAGTGCGGCAAAGCAAGGATTCCGGGCGCGGCAACGGCGTCGGCGTCCTCGTCAGCGGCCTCGACGGCTCCGGCTCCGCGCGCTGGCGCGCTCGCGAACGCGTCGGGCGCGCATCGGGCGGTCACGCCGACGGCGACGCCTTCAGCCGTCTCCATCGCACCACCTGCCGCCCCATCAACCGCAAAGCCGGCAGCGCCCAAGGTCGTACCTCCCAAGAGCGCAGCCGGCAATACAGCGACAGCCAAGACGCCGTCGGTGAAGCGCTGTCCGTCATGCGCCACACCGAATCGGCCTGACGCCGTCCGATGTGTGTGCGGACACGAACTCGCGTCCACGGCAGCCGCCGTGAGCGGCCCGTCATCGGGCACACCGGTCACGATTGTGAAGGGGCCTCGTCGCGTCCTCTTCTTGGCAGGTCTGGTGGCACTCGGAGCCGCTGGCGTCGGCCTGACCGTCGTCGTCCCGAGCGTCGCCAGAACCGGCATTCCAGCCAACGAGGCGTCTGCGATTCGTCTGCTGCGCACCATCAACGGCGCAGAAAAGGTGTACTGGGAGCGGTGTCGCGGCTACGCGCCGGACCTGGCGGCGTTGCAGACGACTGGCGCGCTCGTTCTGCGGGATGACCAACACGGGTCGCTCACGAAGAACGGCTATACGGTTGCCGTCAAGGCGTCGAAGTCCGCCTTTGCGGTACAGAATGCGGTCGGCGAGTGCGCCGGTAGTGTCACGGAGTACGTCGTGCGCGCCGATCCCGTGACCGTAGGCACGACAGGATCGCGGTATTTTGCGACCGATCAACACGGCGCGGTCTATCAAAGCGCCATCGGCCCAGTCAGTGAACCCATCGACTCAGCCGCTCTAGTGAATTGAGCGGTCTGTTTGCCGCACGAGGCAACCCGCGTACGGTCTCACTGCACCCGGCGGTACCAAGGTAGCCGATCGAGCGGCGCTGCCACTTCGATTGACGACGGACCAGTAACGACGACGCCATCGTCGCCCTTCCAGCGGCCAGGTGGGACCAGGAGCCGCCGCTGGCGAGCGCCTTGTTCTACGACCGGCGCGACGAGAATGTCGGGACCCAGCAGGAACTCGTCGACCACCGTGCCAAACCCTTGGTTCGGGTACGCATACTCCAGCGAACGCAGGATAGGCTCGCCGGTGCGAGCCGAGTCTTGTGCGAGCGCCACGATGTCGGCCCCGTGGTCCGCGTGAAGCGTCGCCATCCGGCGAACGATCGCGAGATGCTCGGGCGTGAGCACGCGCCACGGCGCCACCGAGAACTGCATCATCGGCATCAACGCGTGCACCTGCGCGGCTCGTACGACCAGCTCCTGATCGACAGCGGCGAGGTTTTCGAACGACAGGAACTCACCGCCACCGATCATGTCCGGACAGCTGAACGGGTAGCCCATGAGACCAAGGTTGATCATGCCTGGCACCAGCTTCCGGAGGTCCTGCCAGGTGTGTTCTTTGTCCCGCAGCCGCTGAGCGAGCGGCTGACCACCCATCTTCCACGTGGCGCGATACTCGTTCAACGGAAACGCGAGCCCGATCTGCGCGAAGAGCTCCGTCTGCCGATTGGGCGTCGCGGAGGCGTCCTGGGCAACCGCGCCCGTCACCATCGCTGACTGCGCGAAGAGCTCCGCATCCGCGCCATCCAGCTTGAAGCCGTCGATCCCGTAGACCTCGGTCAGCCGTTGCAGTTGACGCGTCAACCAGTCGCGTCCTGCGGGGCTCGTGACGTCAGCGACCGCACTGAACCCATTCCACCACTGCATGAGCGCAGGTTGATTCGGGTCCTTCGCACTGCGCAGCCAGACGACTCTGCTCCGATCCCTGAGCATGGCGGCGAACTGCTGGCCATCCGGTCTGATGTAGGGGCACACCCAGAGCATCAGCTTGAAGCCCAGTGCATGGAGCTCGTCTACCATCGCATTGGGATCTGGAAAACGCCCGCGATGAAAGTCCCAGACACCATACGAGTCGAACCAGCCCTCATCGATCATCAGCACGCCCGGAGGAAAGCCGTTGCCGACGATTGCGTGGGCGTACGCGAGCACGTCGCGCTGGTTCTGGTTGTAGGTCAGCTCGATCCAGGTGTTGAACTGCGGCTTTGTAAAGAGCGTCGCGTCTGGTGTCTTGCCTGACGGGGGAAAGAAACGGGTGCCTGCGTGAAGCGCCGCCTCGCGGAGCGAACCACCCGCGCGTCCCGACACGAGTGACCCCAGATCGGAGGCGACGTGGATCGAGCCATTCCGAACGGAGAGCCGGAACGGATCCTCGGACCAGATATAACGGCCCTTCGTCGAGAGCAGAAGCGGCTGTACCTGGTTGCCGGCGGTATTGCCGAAGAGATCGATCTCGAATGGCGCGCTGTCGCGTCCGAGCGGCAGCCGATGCGATTCGCTCACCACGCCGACCCACCAGCGTTCGTCACCATCGATAGTGATGTCGACTGTTCGGATCGCGTCTGCCGACCGGAGCCGCACTCCGAGAACGGCGATCACCAGAACGGCGCCTACGCTTGCAATGATGCTGACGGCGATGCGCCGCCTAGGGCCAATACGCTGCACGACTCCGCCTCCCGAATGCGAATCCGAACACGACCGCGATGCCGCGACAAGCGTACTGCACTGCGCCTCATTCCGGGGTGTGGACGACACCGCGGCTTTGGCCGCAGAATGTGCGGATGCTCCGCCTTCCTCCCGGACCCAGGGCACCGGCCATCTGGCAGTCGGCGCGATTTCTGACGGCCCCGCTCGATTTCTTTCAAGCGCAGGTCGATCCCTACGGGCCTACCTTCACGATTCACTTGATGGGCCTGCCGACACTCGTGATGGTGACGACGCCGGCCGATCTGAAGAGCCTGTTCACGGGGCCGGGCACCGCGCTGCACGCAGGCGAGGCCAATGCGT
>JBKPMA010000116.1:0-3607 GCA_046731935.1 Acidobacteriota bacterium | reverse complement strand
CCTCTTTCGGCGGTGCTATCGGTTTGCTCAGAGGACCTTCGGGCTCGCTCGGACGAGCGCTTGCGCCTTTGGCCACGGGCTTGGGCGCGTGCTGCGGACGGGGAGGCACGGGCAGAGCGTCGGGCGTCACGCCCGCCTTCTTGGCGTGCTTTGCAATGATCTCGCGGCGCTGTCCTTCCTTGCGGCGGTTGTCGCGCCACCCACGGAACGCGCCGAACGCGTGCCGGAAGCCGGCACCGCCGAATGCCAGACCGGCACCGAAGGCGCGGCCGAGCGACAACTGCGTCGTGAGCAGGATGGCCAGCGAGAGCAGTGTCAGCAGCACGATCGAGCCACCGGCGCGGTTCAGATACTGCGCGGTGAAGGCAGCGACCAGTTCGCCGATCGACCCGCCGGCCCGGAACGCGCGGCCGCCGACGTCGATGCTGCCGAACGCCATCTGCAGCAGGCCGGCGAGGCAGCCAAACAGCACGACGGATCCGATCGTCTTTGTGTAGACCGCATCCAACGCACGGCACCAGAAGTAGTGCCACCCGAGCGCCATCAGGACGGCCGGAATCAGATACGACGCGTAGCCCACCAGTTGAAACGAGGCTTCCGCGATGAACGCGCCGACCAGGCCGGCGAAGTTCGCGGGCGGGTGCGTCGCGCCGCTGCAGAAGAACCACACCGGATCGGTGGGCTCCCACGTCACCAGCGCAACGACCCAGAGCAGCGCGGCCGCGAAGAGCGCCACGCCAAGGAACTCGCTGGCACGGCGGGACAGCGTGGAGGTGGTCACCAGATCAGATCTCCATGATGACGGGCAGCACCATCGGGCGCCGACCGGACCGCTTCCTGAGGAACCGGCGCAGCTCGACGCGCACTTTTTCGCGCAGCAGCCCCGGATCCGTCCGTTCTTCGACGCTGGTCGTCGCGACCAGTTCGGCAATCGCGCGCGCGCCGTCTGTCAGCAGCGTTTCGTCGCCGGGCCCCGTGACGAATCCGCGCGTGATGATTTCGGGTTCTCCGACGAGCGATCCGTCCTGCTTGCTGACGGCCAGCACGGGCAACGCGAGGCCGTCGACCGAGAGATGGCGACGATCGCGCAATACCTCGTCGTCCACTTCCCCGACTCGTGTGCCATCGATCAGCACACGCCCCGTCGGCGCCTTGCCCGCGAGATGGGCGCCCGTGCCATCGAAGCGCAGCACGTCGCCGTTCTCGGCCACCAGCACTTCGACGGGCCGTCCCGTGTTGCCGGTGACCCGCTCGGCCACGCGGCGGTGCCGCGCGAGCTGCCGGTATTCGCCGTGCACCGGCACGAAGAATCGCGGCCGCACGAGCGAGAGCATCAGTTTCAGCTCCTCCTCACTGCCATGTCCGGATACGTGGACGTGCTTCATGCTCTCCGTGACGATGTCCGCGCCGCGGCGGGTGATGTGGTTCATGACGCGACCGATGGCCTTCTCGTTGCCCGGAATCGCCCGGGCCGAGAAGACCACCGTGTCGCCAGAACCAATCTTCACGTGCCGGTGGTCGTCAATCGCGATCCGCGAAAGCGCCGACAGCGGCTCGCCCTGCGAGCCGGTCGTCAGGCAGAGCACCTCGCTCGGCGGCAGCTTCGGCACGTCGCTGTCCCGGACGACCAGCCCCGGTGGCACGTCCAGGTACCCGAGCCGCTGCGCGATCTGCGAGTTCTCCTGCATTCCGCGTCCGATGAACGCCACCTTCCGGCCGAACTGCTGCGCCAGCTTCGCGAGGATCTGCATCCGGTAGATGCTCGACGCGAACGTGGTCACAACCAGACGGCCCGAGGCGCTCGTGAAGATCTCTTCGAAGGCATCGACGATGTCGAGCTCCGATCCCGTGTGTCCCCGCCGATCGATGTTCGTGCTGTCGGCGAAGAGGGCCAGCACACCGTCCGATCCCAGCGCCGCGAGGCGATGGATATCGAAGTGCTGACCGTCGAGCGGCGTCTGATCCACTTTGAAATCGCCCGTGTGGACGATCACGCCGAGCGGCGTGTGGATCGCCAGCGCCACGCAGTCCGGCATGCTGTGCGTGACGCGAATGAACTCGATCTCGAAGAGTCCCACCGTGACGCGATCTCTCGGCCGGACGGCCACGGCGCGATCCGTCAGATCGATGTCGTGCTCGACCAGCTTCGACTCGAGCAGCGCCAGCGTGAGCGGGGTCGCGTAGGCCTTTCCCTTGAGACGCGGCATCAAGTACGGCACGCCACCAATGTGATCTTCGTGGCCGTGCGTCAGCACGAGCGCGTCCACCCGCCGACCATCGAGGTAAGCGAGATCGGGCACGATCAGATCGACTCCCGGCAGCTCCGGACCCGGAAACATGGCACCCGCGTCGACGACAATGGTCGTGTCGCCACACGTGATGGCCATCGTGTTGAGCCCGAATTCACCGAGCCCGCCGAGCGGCACCACTTCGATGGTGGGACCGTCTCCTGCCGGACCGGTACGCACGTCGTTCATGTCGGATCCCAGCGACGACGAAAGCTCCGCATACCTCACCCGTTCCGCTGAACGGCAAGGTCGTGCGACGGCGTGAAACGGCCGCGGCGGGGAGCCGCACCGACTCACAGCAGGCTGCTGGGACGCACCTGCGACGAGGGCGGGTTACTGACGCGAAACTATAGCACAGCCTAGCCTTGTACGGGCCCGCCTCGGCAGTCCGAGGAGCGGAATTCGGATGGCGGAGCTCAGATGCCCGGCCTATGGATTGGCGAACCGTCCAGCCAGGCCAACCAGCTCGTCGAACGACTGCGTTTCCGGGCGGCGTTTCGGGTCGACTCCGGCGGCGTCGAGAGCCTGTCGCACGTCGTGACCGCGCGCCGACGCAAAGCTCGAGAGCGCGTTGGCGATCGTCTTCCGCCGCTGACCGAAGGCCGCACGGACCATGTCGTCGAACCACTCGGGGACATCAGTCGTGTCCTGACCCCTCAGGAACTCGAGGCGGACGAGACTGGAGGTGACCTGTGGCGGCGGCCGAAACGCTCCCGGCGGCAGCGTCAGCACCGACCGCACCCGTGCGAAGCGAGCCGCCGTGACGGTGAGCACGCCGTAGTCGCGGGTTCCCGGAGCTGCCGACAGGCGGGCCGCGACCTCACGCTGGAGCATGAACGTGGCGTCGATCACGCGAGGCTCCAGGCGCGCGGCCGCGAGCACCGCGAACAGGACGGGCGTAGAGATGTTGTACGGCAGGTTGCCGGCAACGCGCGTCCGCCCACCATCGGCGAGCGACCGCAACAAGGGCACGAGATCGAGCGCGAGAACGTCCGCCGTGATGACCTCGACGTTCGCCGGCACCCGCGACGGGAGTGCCGCCGCGAGATCGCGATCGATCTCGACTGCGACGATGCGCCGGCACCGGCCCGCCAGCGGCCGCGTCAGGGCGCCGGGGCCAGGGCCAATCTCGAGAAACGTGTCCTCGGGCGCAGGTGAAATCGCGTCGATGACTTTCGCGACCCAGGCAGGCTCGAGGAAGTGCTGCCCGAATCGCTTGCGGACCTTCACGATCGGCCCGGTGGTCCCGGCTCCGGATCGTCCTCTTGATCGTCGGGACCGGACCGCCAGTACTGCTCCTCGATGACCTGGATCTGCTC
>JBKPMA010000115.1:0-6115 GCA_046731935.1 Acidobacteriota bacterium | reverse complement strand
TCAGGCGATCGAACGGCACGATGACAGCCGGCGGCGTTCCGTGGGGCTCGAGCGGCGCCAGATGGACGACGACGCACTGCGCGCAGGGTGTGATGCGTTCGACGCGGGCCCTGGATCCGCGTACGAGGACGAGAGCGCGGTCGCTGACGGTGGTGTGCAGCGACTGCGACGCTGATGCGTCGACAGGATCGCAAGGATTGCCGAGCGACGAATCGGGTGCCGCGATTCCGGCGGATTCCTGCATGCGGCGGCGAGGAGCGGCAATTCCAGTACCGCCAAGATCGCGGGTCAGATCGTCTAAGTGGCATAAATCAAAAAATTGACTGGTCAGACCATATTTCGATCCAATCAGTTGGGACGGGCGTGCAGGCCGCAGCGGCGCGCTTCGGTCGATTCCGCGAGAAACCTGTGAAAGTCTGGTTGCATTTTGCCTGTTGAGCCAATACGGCTGGCCGGATGCCGGCTTGACAGATGTTTGGATCGGGTGGTATTCATTTGCTCGGATCACAGAGTTTCTCAGGCCGTATGGTTTGACCTCTTGGCCTGAAAGGTCGGTCGACATGAAGCCTACCGACGGGGCAACGTCGGAACTGGTCGTTCGGCACGTGCGGGGTCTGATTGAGCAGGGCCAGCTCCGGCCCGGCGACCGCCTGCCTCCGGAACGAGAGCTCGCCGTGCAGCTGGGGGTCAGTCGCCCGAGCGTTCGGGCCGGACTCCGGTCATTGGCCGCTATCGGGGTGCTGCAAACCCGTCATGGCGCCGGGACGTTCATCACGGACGGCCCGCCCACCCTCGGTAGTGAACCGCTGAGCTTCCTCGCGGCCCTGCACGGCTTCACGCCGGACGAGCTGTTCGAGGCACGGCGTTCGCTCGAGGTCGGCGTCGCGGCTTTTGCAGCTGAGCGGGCGAGTGACGAACAGATCGCCACGATTGCCGAGGAAGTGACGGGGATGTTCGCCTCGATCGACGACCCGCACGCATTTCTCGTGCACGACATCCGCTTCCATCGCTCGATCGCCGCGGCGTGCGGCAACCCGATCCTCGCCTCGCTGGTGGAAATGATTTCGGCGCTCTTCTACGAACAGCGGCGGAAGACCGTGCATCAAGGGCGCGACCTCAAGGAAGCCGCCCAGATGCACCGGACGATTTACCACGCGGTGCGCTCGCACGATCCGAAGCGCGCTCGCGCGGCCATGCACGAACATCTCGCGTTCGCGCAGCAGGCGCAGTCGATCGAGCCGCCGAGAGACCTTCGGGCTGCGACCGGCACGGCCGACGTGTCGATGGCTCCGCCGCCGGCCACGCCCGGTGCCACGGCCCATGCCATGGCGGCCGTACGCACCGATCGACCGCGGCCGCGCCTGGTCCACGCTCCGCTCCGGTAGTACGATACGGCGCATGCCGTTCTCACCTCTTGATTTGACTGGACGCGTCGCCGTCGTCATCGGCGGCACGTCCGGGATCGGGCGGGCGCTCGTACGCGGGCTCGCCGAAGCGGGCGCCGACATCGTCCCCACCGCCCGGCGTACCGACCTCATAGAAGAGACCGCCGCTGAAGTCGAAGCGCTCGGCAGGCGCAGCCTGCGGGTCGCCTCAGACGTCGGAGACCGGGCCTCGCTAGACGCACTGCTGGCGGAGACCATCCGCGCGTTCGGCAAGGTCGACATCATGGTCAACTGTGCCGGTCGCACGCGGCGCGTGCCCACGCTGCAGCTCGAAGAGAGTGAGTGGGAGAGCATTCTCGACACCAATCTCACCGGTACGCTCAGGGCGGCGCAGGTCTTCGGCCGTCACATGGTCGAGCGGAAGTACGGCCGCATCATCAACATCGCCTCGTTGTCGTCGTTCGTGGCGCTCTATGAGGTCGCGGCCTACTGCGCCAGCAAGGCGGGTGTCGCGGCGCTGACGAAGTCGCTCGCCATCGAATGGGCGCCGCATGGCGTCTGCGTCAACGCGATTGCTCCGGGTGTGTTCCGCACGCCTCTGAACCAGAATCTGCTCGACGGCACCGATCGCGGACGCGAGTTCCTCGCCCGCACTCCGATGCGCCGCTTCGGGCGTCTCGAAGAGCTGGCCGGAGCGGCCGTCTTTCTCGCCTCCGACGCCGCCAGCTTCGTGACGGGCGAGGTGCTCGTCGTCGACGGCGGATTCCTTGCCAGCGGCGTGAACCAGTAGTGAGGAATCCGACGCCGGACCGGCTCGAATCGCCGCCTGCCGCGCCGGTCGGCCACTACCGCTGGGTGGTCTGCGGTCTGCTGTTCCTCGCCACGACCATCAACTACATCGACCGCCAGGTGATCTCGCTGCTGAAGCCGACGCTCAGCGCGGAGTACAACTGGACCGAGACCGACTACAGCTACATTATTTTCAATTTCACGCTCGCGTACGCGATCGGCCTCGTCGTCGTCGGCCGGGTGATCGACAAGCTCGGCACGAAACTGGGATACGCGCTGGCGATCATCTTCTGGAGCATCGCGGCGATGGCCCACGCGCTCGCTCCGAGCTACGGCGGACCGCTCATCCCCTCACTGGCGCTCGATTCGAAAACCGGCTTCACGTTCGTGACGCTCGCCGGCGCAGTCGCCGGATTCAGCCTGGCTCGTTTCGGACTGGGCCTGGGCGAGGCTGGCAACTTTCCCGCGTCGATCAAAGCCGTCGCCGAGTGGTTTCCGAAGCGGGAACGAGCGCTCGCGACTGGTGTGTTCAATTCGGGTACTAACGTCGGTGCGCTGGTCGCCCCGCTGGTCGTGCCGTGGGTGACGATCAACTGGGGATGGCGCTGGGCCTTTCTGATTACGGGCGCGCTCGGATTCCTGTGGCTCGCGCTCTGGTGGTGGGTGTATCAGCATCCGCGCGACCAAACGCGCCTGTCGCGTGAAGAGCTCGCGTACATCGAGAGCGATCCAATCGAGCCCACGACTTCGGTGCCGTGGCTGCAGCTGCTGCGGCATCGACAGACGTGGGCGTTTGCCGTCGGCAAGTTTATGACCGACCCGGTCTGGTGGCTGTACCTGTACTGGGTCCCCGACTTCCTGCACCGGACGCACGGCATCAATCTTCAGGCGAGCGCGCTGCCGATCTTCGTGATCTACCAGATCGCGACTATTGGAAGCGTCGCCGGCGGATGGCTGCCGGCACGCCTGCTGGCACGGGGCTGGTCGCTGAACGCCGCGCGCAAGACCGCCATGCTCGTGCCGGCGTTGTGCGTGCTGCCGATCGTGTTCGCGGCGGGTGCCGCCAATCTGTGGGTCGCCGTCCTGCTGATTGGGATCGCGGCCTCGGCGCATCAGGCGTGGTCGGCCAACATCTTCACGTTCTCATCGGATATGTTTCCGAAGCGTGCCGTCGCATCGGTGGTCGGGATCGGCGGGATGTCGGGTGCGATCGGTGGCATGCTGATCGCACTGGTGGTCGGGCAGATTCTGCAGCGCACGGGCAGCTATGTGCCGGTGTTTCTGGTGGCGGGCTGTGCGTATCTGGCCGCATTGGCCATCATTCAGCTGCTCGTGCCGGTCATCCGGCCCGTGCAGATCGACGCAATCGACTGAGACTGACCCCCGGCCGCGACCGGGCTGCGAAGTGAGGGGAATGAACGTGAGTACAACCAGCGTGCGCGCCATCATGACTGCTCTTGCGGTGTTGCCGGTCGTTGCCGCCGCGGCGCTTCCCGGTTCCAGCGGCGTCGAGATCGTTCGCAAGGACGCGGAGCAGCGGATCGACATCAGCATCGACGGACAGCCGTTCACGTCGTACCTGTGGCCCGCCTCCGTCAAGAAGCCCGTCCTGTTTCCGATCCGATCGGCGAAAGGGACGATCGTAACGCGCGGCGTGCCGCTCGAGCCGCGGCCCGGCGAGCGAATGGATCATCCGCACCACGTCGGCCTCTGGTTCAACTTCGGCGACGTGAATGGCATCGACTTCTGGGGCAACTCGGATGCGATTCCCGAAAAAGATCGCGGGAAGGAAGGCACGATCGTCCAGCGTGCGATCGTCAGCGCAACCGGCGGTGCGAAGGAAGGCGAGATCACGGCCGACAGCGACTGGGTACTTCCCGACAAATCAGTGCTGCTGACCGATCGAACCGTCTACAGATTCAGCGGGACTTCGACCTCGAGGACGATCGATCTCGACATTACCCTGACAGCCCAGGGCACCCGCGCCGTGTTCAACGACACGAAGGAAGGCATGCTCGGCCTGCGTGTCGCGCGGTCACTCGAAGCCCCGTCGAAGGAACCCGAGATCTTCACCGACGCGGCCGGACATCCGACCACCGTGCCAAAGCTCGATAACACGGGCGTCACCGGCAGCTATCTCACGGCTCAGGGCAAGACGGGCGATGCGGCCTGGGGAACACGCGGCAAGTGGTGTCTGCTCGCCGGCACGATCAACGACGAGCCCGTCACGATAGCCATCCTCGATCATCCGGCTAATCCCGGCTACCCGACGTTCTGGCACGCGCGCGGCTACGGTCTCTTTGCGGCGAATCCGTTCGGGCAGAAGACGTTCACCGAAGGCAAGATGGCGCCCTTGAACTTCACGATCGAGCCGCATCAGAGCGCGCGGTTCCGGTATCGCATCATCATCGACTCCACGAAAGCAGGCGCCCCGGAAATCGAGGGGGCGTGGACGACGTGGACGGCGGCGACACGCTGACTTGCCTTGGAGGGATAGTGCGGAACACGTTCATTGCGGCGGTTTGTGGACTTCTCCTCTCCGGATGCGGCGGCGGCAACTCGACGCCGTCGCCCACTCCGACACCGACACCTCCGGCGACCAATCACAATCCCACGATTACATCGAGCTCGGTGACACCAGGAGGCTTCGGAATTTCTCAGATCACCTCGTTCGCGACGCAGGCGGTCGCCACCGACTCCGACGCCGACGGCCTGACGTACGAATGGGATTTCGGTGATGGCACAACGCTCACCGGAGCAAGTGTCGCGCACGTCTATCCTGGCGATGGGCCCATGACGGTCACACTCACGGTGAAGGATGGCAAGGGCGGATCCACGACCGCCACGAACGCGCTTGTCGTTGGTGGCATGACGGGTAGATGGCTGGTGGAGATTCCGAGCTTCGTCCGGCTTCAGCTCGACCTCCAGCAGAATGGGACGGTCGTCACAGGAACGTTCGTGCAGCTCGAGGATGGCCCCACGACGCCGAAAGGGACGAGCGGCAAGACCGATCCGGCGGAGCCAGGGAAGATCGACGGAGCCGGCAACGTGGAAATCCGCCTCAAGGTCGGTCGGTTCCTGGACTTCTACATTCGAGGCACGATGGACAGTACGGGCCGGACCATCAAGGGTGGACTCTTTGGTTCCGGGTTCGGAGGCAGCGAATTCACCGCGACCAAGGAATAGCTTTGAGTGGAAGCGGACTACATGGGCGGGGTCAAGGTGCTGATCTCGCCCACCTTTACTCCTCGCTCACGCTCATCATCAGGTCCGGGCGTGTCGCTACCTGGCGTCCAGGTCGGTGTGACCGTGAGATCGATCCGGCGAGGGGCTCCCGGTCGTCCTCGCGGTAGATCGAGCCGGATGCGCTGCCATCCAGCGGACACCTGCACCCGATTTGCCAGCTTTCCATCGAATCGAATGTCCACTTGCTGCGGCAGGCCTGAAGGCAATGTGCCCTGCAGCGGGATGTTCACCTGCCGGACGCGGCCGTCGACGAAGAGCGTGGCCGTCGGTCCGGACCAGCGATAGCGCATACCGTTCGCATCCTTGCTCCAGTCGAACAAGCCGTAGGTCACACGTGTGATGTCGAGGTCCGCGATCTCCTGTCGCGCCCTGTAAGGAACAGATACGACGAGTGCCAGACAGATGGTTGCCGTCACCCACGGCTGCCATCGGCGGATCCCACCCGCCGACTGCACCTCCTGAGGAGGCGCGCTCTGGACGGTGCGCGCAGCTCCACCGCCCACCGCGAGGCCAAGCGCAATCCAGAACGCGTACGAGACCTCGCGCAACATCAAAGGATTGCCGACGAGGCTGGTCACGAGAAAGGCGACGACTCCGCAGGCGATGGCCGCGAGCCGCGGGTCAGCCGTCTGTGCGATCCCGCGCCAGGTTCGCCGCGCGGCGTCGGCGAGTATCCAGATGAACAGCCCCAGACC
>JBKPMA010000114.1:0-11966 GCA_046731935.1 Acidobacteriota bacterium | reverse complement strand
ACTGCAGGCAGCGCGATGGACTGTTCAGCCGCCACGGCAGCGGAGGCCATGAGCTGCTCCTCCGCGCTGACGCGTGCAGTCGTGCAGAATCCAGCCATCCCGAGTGTGATGGCCACGACAGCCAGCCGAGGAAGGAGACGGCGCATGGCGGACCTTTCCGGGGCGTTGCTGCCCCTGAATCGTCACGGCCGCGGCGTTTGGCCTGACGATTCCCGCCACTGCAGTTACAACCTGCGTACCTCGCGGCGCGCCGCCGTTAACTAGCTGCCGTACAGACAGTTGTCGGAGAGTGGGCGGATCCGCACACTTGGCAGGACTTACAAAATTGAACGGGAACCCGCGAATCGGTAACTGTCAGACACCTGCGCGGGCTGGAGCTGACGACTTGAGACGGAGGAGTTTCGTCAATCGGCTCACGAGTCCGTCTGGCGCCTCCGTGTCGGCTTCGATGAGGAGGTCGAGGCACGCGGCGACCGTCGGCACTCCACCGATGCCGAGCCGGCGGGCGCTGGCCGGGACACCGCCTTCCGCGCCGCGCCAGATGAGGATCGCACGGGCCTTGGAGTCGATCGCCACGTCCAGGCAATTCTCCGGGCGATCGTCTACGACCACATCGAGCTCGAGCGCGTGGGCGATGCGCCCGCGGGAGGTCGAGACCACATACAGCGCCGGCAGTGTGTAGCCGAGTCGCTGCAGCCAGCGCTGGCTCTGCACTTGTACGGGATCGCCGGCCGACGAGGGACGACTTGTAAGGAAGATCACATCCCATCGCCGCTCGGCGGCGGTCGCGGCGAGGCGCGCGACGATCCCCGGCTCGGTCTCGTCGAGCGTCTCCCAGAAGTTGTGCGTGGCGCGAACGGAGTCCCAGAGCTCCCGTTCCTGCCGCGACGTGAGCGCGAGTGAGGGTGGCGTGGTTTCGGCGACATCGCCGCCAGGGGCGGCGGCGACCGCATCCGTGCTCGGTGCGGCTTTAGGTTCCTGATCGTCCGGAAACAGACGCAGCGCTTCGCGGACCAGCGCCTGATTGAGGTCCGCGAGGACGCCATCCATGTCGAAGCCGAGTCGCAGTGACATTGCGATCGCTGTGGATCTTAACTCGGATGCGAGATTGCGGCACGTGGTGCCGATAACGCATTGCGCAAGTCGCACCGGTGCGGGAACGTGCAGGGCGTCTCCGGTCGCTTGACTTGCTGCAACGCGCGGCGTAGCGTCCAAACGTTCGCGCTTCCGGAGTCGTGCGTCGAATGCCTGAATCGACCACTCGCGTGCTGCGGCAAAACCACGACGTCGCGTCGAGCCGGCTCGGCGACACGGGCGTCCTCGTACACCTCCGTACGAACCGGATCTTCGAGCTGAACGCCACGGGACTTCGCGCGTGGGAGATCATCGGCACCGGGTGCGCCGAAGGCGATGTCTTCGAGCAGCTGCAGCGCGAATTCGACGTGGATCCCGAGCGCGTGCGTCTCGAACTGACGCCGCTCGTGGAGGCGATGGTCCGCGAAGGCCTGCTGGATGTCGACGGCCGCTGACCAGGACCAGGACGCGCTCGAGCCATGGCATGAAGACTGGGTCGCGCGCGTCTCAGTTCCAGCCAACGCCACGCCACTCACGCTGACGGTTTCCGGTACGACCGGCAGCCGTGTCTCCATCGCTGAATCGCGCGACACGCTCGCGGTGTTCAGCGGGCTGCTCACCAACGCAGAGGAACTCGATCCCGATCGGCGCGAGACAGCCGCACAGATTGCGCTGCGCTGTCACGAGCGCGAAGGGCCAATTGCCTGCGAGCGGTTCCGCGGCCCGTTCGCACTATTGATATGGGATCGCCGCGCCAATGCCGTGATCGTCGCCCGCGATCACGTCGGCATTCAACCCCTCTTCTCGGCGCGGCACGGTGCCGACTGGCTCTTTTCGGGCAGCGCCGATCGGCTCGCGAGAGAGCCGGGCATCTCGCGGGCCATCGACGCCGTGGCACTCAGCGAATGGTTGTGCGGCTGGTATCCCATTCCCGAAGCCACGACGTACCGCGACGTTCAACGCGTGCTGCCGGCCTCGCGGCTCACGATTCGCGGCTCGGGCGCCGAGACAGAGCGCTACTGGTCACTGTCTGCCGACGATCGCCCGGTCGAATGGCTCACCGAAGACGATCTGGATCAGTTCGACGACTTGCTCGCGCGCGCGGTCCGGCGGGCGCTGACTGCGGCGGGTCCGCAGCCGCCCGCGGTGTTCTTGAGCGGGGGCCTCGACTCGATTGGCATTGCGATCGCTGCGACTGACGAGCTCACGCGGCGCGGCGCGCGGAAGCCGTTCGCGCTTTCACTCGGATTCACCGAAGGCGACACCAACGAGCAAAGCATCCAGCGAGGTGTCGCACAACAGCTCGGGCTCGAACAGGATCTTGTCCAGTTCGGCGACGCGGCCGGTCCGACAGGACTGCTCGAAGCGGCGCTCTCGATGACCGCCGACTGGCCGCAGCCGATGTGGAATATGTGGGCGCCGGCGTACGCGGAGCTGGCACGCCGCGGCCGCGCGCGCGGCGCGCAATTGATCCTCACGGGCCGCGGTGGCGACGAATGGCTCACCGTGTCACCGTACCTGCTCGCGGACCTTGTCGGTCAGGGTCAGCTGATCGCCGCGTGGCGGCAGCTGCAAACGATTCGCCGGTCCAACGACATCATCGGCCTCGGTCAGGCAATGGGTGTGGTGTCGCGCGTGGCCGTGCGTCCGCTCGCGAGCGCGGCTCTCGATTGGGTGGCCCCGCACACGTGGCATCAGGATCGGCGGCGACGGCTGCTCGCCGAGCGGCCTGAATGGATCGCGCCCGACCCGGCAGTGCGTCGGTCGATGAACGAACGCGTGGAGCAATGGATCGCGCCGGCGCGTCCGACGGCCGGGTTCTACATGCGTGAAGCGCGCGTCGCGCTCGCGCATCCCGCCCTGACGCAAGACATGGAAGAGACGCAGGAGTTCGGCCGCCGCACGACCCAGCATGTGCTGCATCCGTACTGGGACGTCGATCTCGTGTCGCTGCTGTACCGCGTGCCGCCGAATCTGCTCGTGAAAGACGGACGATCGAAATGGCTGCTCCGCCGCCGCGTCGCCACACGCCTCCCCGGACTCGGGTTGGAGCAGCGCGTGAAGGTCAACGCGCATCAGGTGTTCAGCGGCATCATCTGGCGCGAGATCGAGCGCGCGTGGAATCAGCTCGGCGGTTTGCACGCTTTGGCACAAGCTGGAGTTATAAGCTCAACCGCGTTACAATCAGAGGTGAGTACCCAGCCAGGATTTCGCGGACTGGGCTCCCCAGGCAGGGCGTGGATTCTGCTCAACCTGGAGGCATGGTTGAGGCGCCGCGTGTGAATGAGGCGCCGCAAAGGACAACACAACATGGACCGCACGCACGTGGCAGCGTCAGACGCTAGGCAGGCCTGGATGACGCCGTCGCTCGAGTTGAAGGGAACTGTCGGAGATATCCTGAACACAGGCGGCGGTAAGCTGAGCATCACCGGTGGCGACCCCGGCGAGATGCGCTGCCAAAAAGGGTTGAACCCGAAGCCCTGCGGCTGCTGATCGACGCGTTCCCAGGTGATGGGAGACGCACCTACGGGCCACGTGACAGCACTTCCGGATCTCGAAGTGCTGAGCGCGCGGCCAGTCGCCGACGCTAAGCAGTTCCCAGGTGTCCGGCAGCAAGAATGGTTCGACACCGAAGGCCATCTCGCCGCCTTCGGTGGCGGCACGACCACCGCCTGGTGGATGCACTGGCCGCACCTCGGGACCTTCCACTTCTCGTCAACCGGACCCGTGCTCGCGCATCCTGAGCCTGACGCCGATCCGACAGATCTGCACGACACGTTCGCGCGTCACGTACTTCCGTTCGTCCTCATCGGCCGGGAACACGAAGGACTTCATGCAAGCGCCGTTTGCCTCGACGATGGCGTGACGGCCTTCTGCGCCGTGTCTGGAACTGGCAAATCGTCGCTGGCGTTGGGTCTCGCGCGTCGAGGAGCTGTTCAGTGGGCCGACGACACAGTCGTCGTTCGTGCGGAAGACCGGGACGTGTTTGCGATCGCGCTGCCGTTTCCACCTCGCGTCGATCGCGCGATACTCGAGGCGCTGACAGCCGATCGCCTGCGGAATCTTGACCGAATGGATGACCGCCGTGAGGCGGCGGCGGAATCGCGCGATGGCGTGCAGGTTACGCCGGGCGCACTGAGCCTCCTCCGGCGCGTGTACTTCGTCTCACGCGACGCCAGACTGGATCCCGGCAAACCGTCAATACGACCGCTCGACGGGCCGCGGGGTTTCGAACGGCTGCTTGCACACGCACACCCGTTCGATCTGCCTGGTCCGGATCGCCGGCGTCGAATGATCGAGCGGCTACTGCGCGTCGCGCGGACCGTACCGACGTACGACCTTCGCTTCGCGCCGGATCTCACCAGCCTTCCACGTCTGATTGACGAAGTGGGACGGCATCTCGCATTCTCCTGACGTGGGGATGGCCGGCATCGCGTTCCGCCTCTGGACCTGGGCCGCTCTGCTGCGCGTGCTCAAGCACGTCGTGCCCCTGGCGACGCTCGTCCGGATGATGCATGCGCGGCCGAGTCGCGTGGCACCCGTTGTGACCGACGACATCGAGCGATATCTGCACACCTCCGGCCGCTTCCCTCGGCGTCCACCGGGAAATTGTCTCGAACGCAGTCTCGGCGTGTATCGGTTGCTCTGTCAGGCGGGTGCGTCACCCGAGCTGCTGGTAGGAATGCGGCGGCTGCCATCGCACCCGATCGAAGGCCACGTCTGGGTGCGGGCGGCTGGAAGGCCGATCGGAGAGACGGCGGCGTCACTCCACGAGTTTCAATTGACCGCGTCGTTCGACGACTACGGACGCCGCACTCCCGCATCTCCAACGGGAGATCGCGATCGCCGCTCCGCGTAACGGTCAGCTGCCGATTGGCGCTGCCTCGATCCGCTGCGCATCAACGAGCGAGCGGAACTTGCCATCTGGCCGCGCGGCCAGCTCCGCCCAGGGGCCGTGCTCGACGAGCCGCCCTCCCTCGAGTACGTAGACCAGGTCGGCATGTCGGGTGGCCGCGATCCGGTGCGTGATGAGCAGGATGGTCAATCGTCCCTTCAAGCCGCCGATGGCCGCGAGAATCGCTGCCTCGTTCAGTGTGTCGAGCGCGCTCGTCGCCTCATCGAGAATCAGGACGGACGGCCGCACGATCAACGCGCGCGCGAGCGCGAGCCGCTGACGCTCACCACCCGACAGACGGATCCCACGATCACCGACAACCGCGTCCAGTCGATCGGGATGAGCCTCGACAAACGTGCGAGCGGCCGCCAGCTCCAGTGCCTCCCACATGTCGGCCTCGGTCGCGGTTGGCCGTGCCCATCGCAGGTTGTTGCGGATCGTCTCGTGCAACAAGAAGCCGTCCTGCGCGACGTACCCAACTGAACGCCGCCACCCCGCTACTGCGTGGCCGTCCAGTGGACGTCCACCGACCGACACAACGCCCGACACCGGTGTGAGCAGCCCCATCACGAGGTCCGCGAGCGTGGACTTTCCTGCACCCGACGCACCGACGATCGCGGTCGTCCGTCCTGCAGGAATGCCGAGCGTCACGCGATCGAGCGTGATCGGTGCGGTCTCGGTGTAGCGGAACGACACGTCGTCCAGACGGATGTCGCCAGTCAGCGCGGGCCCGCCCGCTGGATCCGTGTCGAGCCGCTCGGCCTCCTGCTCGCACCGATCGATGAGCGACATCACCGAGCCAAACGAGGGCAGCCCGGTGGCCAGCAGCTGCGCAGTCTGCTGCACGCCGGCAAGGCGCGGGACGACTCGCGCGAAGATGAACAAGAGCAGGAGAAGGCCTGCACCACGCAACTCGAAGACTCGGACCGCTACGAGCAGGACCATGCTCACGAGCACCGCGGCACCGAGGTCGAGCCGCCACTTCGAATCTGCCAACGACCGGAGCATAGCCACGTACGTGTCAGAGAAGCGCCGTGAGAGCGCACCGAATCCGCTGACGTGCCGCCCGTCGTCTCCAAGCGCCTTGAGTACCTTCAACCCGGCCATCGATTCAGCCGCGGCGCCCATCACCTCGCGGCTCGCCTGCACGTAAACGTCCGCCAGCCGCTCAGACGCCTGTGTCCGTCCGCGCATGGCCCAGAGGACGATCACGCCACCAAGCGCAGCTGCCACGGTCATGGGAACCGACAATCTGAGCGCCACGGCGAGATAGGCAACCGTGATGACACTGGCGCTGGCCAGCGCGAACAACTGATACGTGGCCATGCTCACCCGCTCGATATCGACCGTGACGGCGTGAACCAGGTCGCTCGATTTCTGCTGTGCCAGGAACGACCAGCGCGCGCCGATGAGCGCGGCGTACAGCTGCTGCCGCAGGCTGGTGATGAACTGCTGTTCAAGGCGCGGCGCGATGAGCGAGTTCGCGCGGACGAGCGTGGCGTGCGTGAGCGAGACGGCGACGAACACGGCGAGCACCGTCGGCAACGTCGGCTGCAGACCGAACCATCCGAACGCGCGCTCGACCGCGTGCGCCAGCCCTGTCGTCGGTCCTTCACTTACCGTAAGGCCCATCGTACCGAGCAGCGGCACGAGCAGCACAAGTCCAGCGCCTTCCGCGAGCGCCACCGCAAGTGCTCCCGCCAAGGCCAGCAGCAGCCGGCCGCGCAGCTCCCGAGCGAGCGAGGCGACAAACCGCACCGCCAGCGTGCGCGTGGTGACCGGCGCGACATTCATGACGAAGATGTCTCGGATCGGGGCTGGTGCAGCGCGACCGCGAGGAACACCACGAAGAGCAGCGCGGTGCCCGGCATCTGAAGGCTGAAGTCCACCAGCGACTGCAGCGCAATCGCGATCATTCCGGTCACGGCACCCAGACGCGGCCAGAACGATCCGCCGCGGCTGCCACGCTCGGCGAACCGCCGCCAGATCGTCCGCGCCGTGACAACCAGCGCGACGAGCGCAGGCGCCGTCAGTAGAACGCCACCTTCGGCCGCGAGCTGGAGGTAGTCGTTGTGCGCCTCGGCGAAGTGCATGTCGGTGTGCACGACCTGGTATGCAAGTGTCGCAGTGCCGAACGTGTTCAGTCCCGTCCCGGTCAGTGGAAAGTCACGGATGATCTGCGCGGTCACACTCCAGATGTCACGGCGAAGGCGGATCGAATCATCCACGCGAAATGCAAACCGATCGGAAATGCGAACGTCCGACCACACCACCGAGAGCACGACGACCAGCGTCAGCGCTCCGGCTACGCCCAGACGCATCGTCTTCGAACGAAGCCGCCGTGCGGCGGCGAGAGCTGCCACTGCGATCGCGATCGCGAAACAGAGCGCCCCCGAACGCGACTGCGACATCACGAGCGACAAACCCATGACGAGCACCGCGAGTGCGGTGAGCTGCAGTTGGCCTCCACGCGGCGTCGAGAGCCACAGCAGGCGCTCGCGCCAACCGCCCCGCCGGTTGAAGACGCCCTGTTCCGCCGCACCCAGCAGACAGGCGACGGTGAACGGCAGGACGAGCAGCATCCATCCGGCAAAGTGGTTCCGGTTCACGAACGGACCGAACGGCGTCGTCAACATGTAGCGCGGCTTCCAGAAGCCGTAGATCCGCATGCCGGTCGCAGCGCCATCGCCGAGCAGCGCCTTCTGTGCGATCGCGATGATCGCGACGGCAACGCCGAGTGTCACGAGAGGGGCCACGATCGAGCGCACGCCGTACCGGCCGAAGAAAGGGACCAGCCCGGCGAGGAAGAGCGTGAACGATGCGAGAAGGAGCAGTCCCCGCCACGTCGCGCTGGGATCGATCGACAGCGCGTGCACGAGCGGACCACCGGCAGCGGCCGACGCGGCGAACGACAGGTCAATCGTCCGGAGGACGAGATCGGCTGACGGACTGAGCACGGTTCGTACTGTCGCAGGAAGAGGGATCAGCTGAAGGATGGCTCCGGCTGCAATGCCGCCCAATCCCAGCAGAATCGGTCGCGGCAGCCCCTGGGCGCGATTCGTCGTCTGCTTCCACAGGACGATGCCGAGGAGCGCAGCCGCCGCTGCGAGAGGCAGATAAGCCCACGAGTAGACCGCGCCGAAGGCGAACACGCCCCACGCCGTGAGCAGAACTGTGCCGGCAACGCCCAGACGCGCGACGGCTGGATTCCGATCTGCGGAGCGCTCAGGCGCCGTGAGTGGCATGGGATCGCCCGCGGATCGGCGCGTGGCGAAGACCCCTCAACAGCACCCGGCGGGCGGGTGGATGGCGGAGCAGCGCGACGATCGCGTCGCGGTGGCGATTGAACCGCGCTGTCCTTCGGAGAATGGGCATCACGCCATCGGTCTGCGCCAGGTCGAAGAACGCCTCCATATCGTGGTCCGTCAAGCGGTGAGCGATGGATCGCAGGCGCTGCTGCGCGCGCATTTCTCCGCCGAGATGGCGCCGCCATGCCCGCTCGTAGTGCGACAGCGAGGCGGCAGACAATGTATCGGCCGCGAGGGCTGGCGTCAGTGTGTCGGCCGCGAGGGATGCCGTGAGCAGGCTGTAGTAGATTCCGCCGCCGGTCGTGGCCTTCACGAGACCGCCGGCGTCGCCCACCGCGAGTACGCGATCCGCGAACGTCCGAGTGGTGGGGGCCAGTGGCAGCAGCTTCTGGCGTGGCGCCTGCCCGGAACCGAGTCCCCATCGTGACGAGACGTTCGCGAGGAACTGGTCGAAGTGCACGCCTGAATCGCGATCGCACATCAGACCGACGCGCGCGTGCCAGCCTCCGGGGCGCCGGACCGGAACGACCCACGCAAACCCGCCGGGTGCGACGCGTCTGCCGAAATGCACCTCGACGTCGCCTGGCGTAGACGAGGGCATTTCCGCTTGAGCGGATTGCAGGTACAGCGCAGGCAGCCCGAGACCGAGCCGGCGCTGCAGCTGATAGTTGGCCCCGCAGGCCAGAACCACGGTGCGGAACCTGCTTGGTCCGCCGTCGCGAAATTCGAGCGTCACCCCCTCGCAATCGACCCGCACGTCGTCGACACGGCGGCCGAGCTCGATGGCTGCTCCCGACTGCGCGGCTGCCGCATGCAGCTGCTGATCGAAGCAGAGCCGATCGACGGCGACGGCCTCGATCCGTTCACTCGTGTAGGCGACCGATTGCCCTGACGGAGAATGAAACCGGACGGTCGTGAGTGGATTGAGGACGGCGTCTCGCGGGAGCCCGAATTCGTCGAAGGCGTCTGCGGCGAGCACGCCCGTGCAGTGGACCGGCGTCCCGCTCGACGGGTGCTCTTCGTATACCGACACCTCGAAGCCACGCCGGGCGAGCAGGCTCGCGACGTAAAGGCCGCCAGGCCCGCCACCGACAATGGCCACGTCTCTCATGCGGTCGTTTTTTGGAGCGATCAGCCGAAGCACCAGCGCTGAGTCGTCCCAAGGACACTAGAGAGTAGCGCAAGGCTCCCAATCGACCAACCGGCGTGCAGGCGTCACGCTGTCGTCGACTGTACGGCGACCGGCTCAGAACTTGTCCGTGCGCGATTCCCAGCTACCGCGGAAGGTGATCCAGAAGGAGAGGGCAATGAGCTTCACGTCCAGCCAGAAGCTTTGTCGCGCGATGTACAGGCGATCGTAGCGGAACTTGTTGCGGCGGGCGATGTCGCGGGGCGCAAAGATTTGCGCGATACCCGTCAGGCCCGGACGCACGCCGTGCCGCTCTCTGTAACCGGGGACGTCTTCGAGATGGATCAACTCGCCGGCGCCGCCGGTCTCGATCTCGCCGGGGCGCAGGGCACGTGGACCGACGAAGCTCATGTCGCCAACGAAGATGCTCCACAACTGCGGGAGCTCGTCCATCGCGGTGGCCCGCATTACACGGCCGATGCGCGTCACGCGCGGATCGTTCTCGGTCGCCTGTACCGCGCCAACGTGTTTTTCGGCGTCCGGGATCATCGAGCGGAACTTCCACGCGCGGAACACCCGCCCGCCTTCGCCGACGCGATCCTGGCTGTAGAACACCGGACCGCCGTCCTCGATCTTGACGAGCACAGCCAGCAGCAGCCAGATCGGCGACGAACCCAGCAAGCCCGCACCCGATAGCGACACGTCCAGCAGGCGCTTGGCAAAAGGAATCGGCGCAACATCGGCGGCCGACCCGACCGCACTCAATGACGCAGCCATTTGAACGCGCCTGTCACCAGCCGATGTACGTACAGAGCGGGCAGCCACACCGCGCGCTCGATGCCATAGCGCGTCCGCATGAACGCCGCTGGAGGAAAGGCATGCTCCTTCACCAGGCGCGCGCGTGCGCGCCACCCCGGGAGTTCAGCGAGATCGCTTGCGAGGACGTCCCGTTTCAATACGGGACCCGACACGTACACGTGGGACCGCTCAGCAGGCGCGGCATCCTGCCAGAGTTCTTCGACTCGGGGCGGAATCCGGGTGCCCGTCCGCGCGCGGGCCTGCCGCAATCCGTCCAGACACAGTCCGGCGACACCGAAGCGGCACGCCGCAGCCGCGAGCGTGTTCCAGTCCGCGTCGGTAAACGGCGCCGTCAACAGATGGAGGTCGCAGAGCCAGATCAGACGGTCCTGTCCCTGATGATGGGCAAGACGATGGATGGACGCGATGAGCACGGCATCGATGGCCGACGGTGTGCGCGCGTCGGGACCGAGCGCCGGGACGAGCCGGGCGCGATCCCACAGGTACTCGAACGACAGGGCGTTGGCCAGGATCTGAGGATTGACCAGGCGCCAGTGGAGGTCGATCACATGATTCAGCCCATGACCGTCCAGGCGTTCGAACGCGGCCTGGTGCGAGACGAACGAACCCGCAGTCACGGCGTCGCTCCTCGCGTAGCCACAGGATTCGAGAACGCGCATCGCCTCCGCGGCGTCGTCGGCATGGATGAGCAGATCGGTGTCGGTTCGCGGCCGGTGCCAGGCGGATGCGTACGCCGTGTACGCCAGCGCCGTTCCCTTGATGATCAGTACGCGGACGCGCTCGCTGGCAAAGCGTTCTGCCACGCGGCGGACCTCGATCTGCGCAAGCAGCTCGCGCGTTGCGGCACCGCGCACACGGGGCGCGATCTCGTCACGGAGCGTTTTGTGGCCGGCGTCTGCTGACTCCAGCGACTCCCAGAGCAGCGCAGTGACGCCTTCATCCTCCGCCACCTGAATCATCGCGCTCCGATCCGCGTCACGGCCCATCGTCCGGTGCAGATCGCGCACGATGTTCGGTCCAGGAATCGGGGCGACGAGGTGTCCGATGGCCGCACTCATGGCAGATTCGGCGGAATCGATGGATTCAACCGCAAGATGGCCGGCACGAACCCGGCACCGCGCCGGCGGACGCGCTGACGGCCGAACGCCTCATTTAGCGGGTGCGGTGCTCGTCGGTCCCGCCACCGCGACGACGCGGCCTCCCACGGCTTCGGCGAGCACCTGCTGATAGAGCGCAACGGTCCGCTCGGCCATGCGCGTGACCGTAAAGTCTGCGGCGACTCGCGCAGCGCCAGCAGCCCCCATCGCCGCCCGCAGCCGGTCGTCTCGGATGAGAAGCGCGATCGCATCGCGCAGCGCAGCCGGATCGCTCGGTTCGACGACGAATCCCGTCTCGCGATCGCAGTTGACCCAGGGCACGCCTGACGCGAGTCGCGTGCTGACGACGGGCTTTGCTGCTGCCATTGCTTCGAGCTGAACCATCCCGAACGCTTCGGCGCGAGTCACTGACGGCAGGACGAATACGTCACACGCGCGGTACCACGCCGCCAATGTGTCCTCGTCCACGTCGCCGGCGAACACCACGCGGTTGTCACCGGAGGCCTGTCGCTCGAGCGCGTGTCGCATGGGTCCGCTGCCGACGATCACGGTGGTGACTTCGAGATCGCGCACCGAGTCGAGCAGCACGCTCACGCCCTTGTAGGGAACCAGCCGGCCGACGAACAGCACGATCGGCCGGCCTC
>JBKPMA010000113.1:0-11297 GCA_046731935.1 Acidobacteriota bacterium | reverse complement strand
CTGCACGCGTCGTGGCCGCCTCGATCGTCGCGCAGCATCTCGGCGGTGCATCGCCGGAGGCCTATAGAGGCGCGGGTTCCTGCTACGTCGAGTTCGGACACGATCAAGTCGGTCGTGTAGACGTGGATTTCCTGAGTGGGCCCAAGCCGACGGGCGTGTTCCATGCACCATCGACGGCGCTCGTCGCCGAGAAGGGGCAGTTCGGGGCGAGCCGACTTCAGCGCTGGTTCGGCCGATGATCCCGGGGCTGTCGTCGCCGATCGTGCAGGCGCCGATGGCGGGCGTACAAGGCAGCGCGCTCGCAGCGGCTGTCTCGGCGGCAGGCGGACTCGGCGGCCTGCCGTGTGCGATGTTGGCCCCTGATGCGATCCGTCAGGAGGTCGCACGCATCCGTGAACGGACCGATCGCCCGTTCAATCTGAACTTCTTCTGTCACACGCCGCCGGCGCCGGACACGGCGCGCGAAGAGCACTGGCAGCAGCTGTTGGCGCCTTACTACAGTGAGCTCGGTGTCGCGCCTGGCGGTCGACAGGGCGCGGCGCGGCGGCCCTTTGATGCCGAGGCGTTGCAGGTGGTCGCCGAGTTCAAGCCAGCGGTCGTCAGCTTCCACTTCGGCCTGCCGTCGGACGATCTGCTGCGGGCGGTGAAGGCTCACGTGCCGACAGTGCTCTCGTCGGCCACCACGGTCGAAGAGGCCAGGTGGTTGGAGGCCCACGGAGCGGACGGCATCATCGCGCAAGGCTTGGAAGCCGGTGGCCATCGCGGCCATTTCCTCTCGGACGACCTCACGCGGCAGATGGGGACGATCGCGCTGCTGCCGCAAATCGTCCATGCCGTCTCTGTTCCCGTGATCGCGGCAGGCGGCATCGCGGACGCGGCAGGCGTGCGCGCTGCCCTCGCGCTTGGAGCCGCTGCCGTGCAGATCGGCACTGCGTACCTCCTGTGTCCTGAGGCGTCAACCAGTCCGGTACACCAGGACGCGATCCTCTCACATGACAACCGACACACGGCGGTGACCAATCTGTTCACGGGCCGGCCGGCCCGCGGGATCGTTAACCGTCTGATGCGTGACCTCGGTCCGCTTCGCGACGAGGTGCCGGCGTTTCCGCTGGCGGCGTCAGCGATCGCGCCGTTGCGCGCCGCCGCCGAGGCGGAGGGCCGAGGGGATTTCTCGCCGCTCTGGGCCGGTCAGAACGTGTCTGGCTGTCGGCAGGTTCCGGCCGGAGCATTGACCCGCGCACTCGCTGGATCGTCATGATCGTTCGAACGCGTCACGACTCGCTTCAGTTGATCACGCAGCCGGACCACGCGCGTCTCGCGGGCCGCGTCATCGAGCGCGCCTCGGCACTCGCGGATCATCCGCGGCAACAGTCGATTCTTCGTGCCGCGTACGGCCATGACAACGGGTGGATCGAGCCCGATGCGGCTCCCAGTGTGCTCGCCGGGACCGGACGCGTTGCCGACTTCATCAACGCGCCAGCGGATCTGCGGCAAGGCGTCTGGCCGCGCGGCGTGGCGACGCTGGCGGACGATCCGTGGGCGGCGGCGCTCGTCGCCCATCACGCGATCGCCGTCTACGATCGCTTCTATGGCGATCCTTCGTGGGTGCCGTTCTTCGAGCGGATGACCGCGATCCGCGATCGGCTGATCGCGGACACGACGCGGAAGCTCGACGATCTTCGCGCGGATTATTGGTTCGTGCGGCTCGCCGACCTGATCTCGCTGTCGTTCTGCACGGGATCGACCGATCGGTTTCCGCATGGTGACGGCGGCGTCCAACTGACAGGCGCACGCGTCGTCGTGACCCCGGACATCTTCGATGGAGTGGCGGTGCCGTTGGAAATCGAGACGGTCGTGCTGCCGAACCGGGTGTTCGAATCAGACGCCGACCTCCGCGGAGCGATCGCCGTCGCGGGTCGATCGACGCTGCGCGGCGAGGCGAGCGGAGGCGGCCCCGGCGCAAGTGTTGCAATGTGATCCTTCAGCATTTCGCCGCTCGATGACGTGACCACGGCGAGCACTGGAGGACACCGCTCATGATTCGCAAGCTGGCCACCGGCGGGTATCGGCTCTACTCGCGCAAAAGCGATCCGAAGACAGGAAGGCGCCGTAACCTCGGCACGTTCAAGACGCGCGCGGCGGCCGAGCGTCACGAGCGAGCCGTTCAGTATTTCAAACGTCACGGATGATCGACGCCGGATCGGCTACCCGAACGGATTCTCGTCCGCGCTCGGGCCGTAGATCGAGGGAATGGGTACGTCGAGCTGCCGCAGATACGCGGTCAGCTGTCCGCGGTGGTGGTACCAATGGTTCAGCATGATCGCGCGCAGAAAAGCGCCGCGCGGCATCGCTAGAATCTGCTGATCGCCTCGCATCAGCTGCCACGTCTCTGTGAGCGCCGCGTCATCCATTCCGCCCACGATCGCCGTGGCAGTGGCGAGGCTTCTGTCGAGCGCCGGCAACAGCTCGGCGGCACTTGATGGGCTCGGATCGGTGAAGAGGCCCACCTGGGCGGGCGACGACTTGCCCAGCTCGGCGACGGCGCCTGGCACCGTTGCGATGTGCAGGGCCAGTTGGCCCAGGGTCCGTGCCTTGGGGTGCGGCTTCCATGTGAGCAAATCGTTGGGTACGCGCTCGAGCACTCGACGCGTCGTCTGACCTTCCCGCTCGAGCTCCTGGACCAGCATCTGATTCATCGACATAACGGGATCTCCAAGTAGTCTTCGGTCTTCGGTCGTCGGTCTACGGACTTCGGGCTAACGGTCTTCAGTCTGCGGTCTACGGTCTTCGGACTACGAACTACGAACTACGGACTACGAACTACGAGCTTCGGTCGCCCGTGAGCGGCGCAGTTCCCGCGATTCAGGCTGCCTCGGCTCGCTTCTGGACCCGCTCGAAGATGCCGCGCCAGCCCTGCGACAGCGCGTCGCGATAGCCAGGCGGGAACAGGCCGAGCGCCGTGTGACGGAATGTGATCAGCGTCCCGCCCTCGACGTCTTTCAACCGGTATTGCATGTTCGAGCAGACGGCGAACGACATCATCAGGGGTCCCGTGATTTCGAGCAGCGTTGGACGCTTGATGGCCTGCACGTGGCCCCAGCAGTGGCCGTTGTTGCCGCCGAGGTCGCGGAACCATCGGCCGCCCGGCCAGGGTTCGATCACCATGGGCATGGGGGCGTTCTCGTATCCGCGGTTCGACGGACCGAGCTCCTCGACCAGCGCGTCGAACGCCGCGGCGATCGAGGCGCGAACGAGGACTTCTTCGGTGATGTCGAGTGTCAATTGATCGGTGGCTGGCGCGGTCGCGGGCATGGCAACTCCTCTTCAGTCTTCAGTCGTTCAGTCTGCGGTCTTCGGTCTTCAGTCGTCGGTCGTTCAGTCTTCGGTCTTCAGTCTTCGGACTACGGACTACGGACTACGAACTTCCGTCGTCGGTGTCAGTCTTCGCCTCAGTGCGTTCGGCCCGTTCCTTGATCCGTGCGAGCTGCTGCCGCCAGTAACGCTCGAACCGGGCGCTCCATTCGTGAACCGGCTTGATGGCCTCCGCGTTCGTCCGGTAGTACGCCTGCCGCCCGTCGCGTCGCACGTTCACGAGGCCGACGTCGCGCAGGACTCGGAGGTGCTTCGACACCGAAGGTTGCGCGAGCCTCAGCGCCAACACGATGTCGTTCACGGGACGTTCCCCAGCCGCAAGGAACTCGAGGATCGTCCGGCGATGCGGTTCGGCGACCGCGTTGAACGGGTCGGACGTCGTCGCGGCGCGCGGCATACTGAAATCATATTCCGATATAGGAATATGTCAAGCCGGAGTAGCATGACCCCCATCGGGAGGTCTTTCACCATGACTACCTTCTGCGTCTCGGCCTGCGTGCTTCTGGCGCTCACGGTGGCTTCGGCTGGCCAGCAAGGCGAGCTGGCCGGCATTCATGGCCTGCCCGTAGAGGGACACGACGTCATTGCGGCCATCGAGATCGTCGGGACGAAGCACGTGTCAGGTTTCCAGAACATGCGCGAACGGTTCCGCTCGAACGGCGCGGAGTTGCGCCTGGGGCTGCCGCTTGAATCCCAAATGCTCTGCCGCTTCAAGGAAGTGCTTCGCGACCTGTTGCGTGAGAAGGGCTATCCCGACGCGGAGATTGCGCTCGACATGAAACCGACCTGGGGCGATCGCACGCAGCTGACCCTCCTGTTCACCGTGACCGAAGGAAAACGATCCCGCCGAACCGCGACGGCGCCTGTGCTGACGCCCGCCGAGCGCTGTTCCAGATAGCGCCACTCGGCGCATCAGCAGCCCCGCACGTCACCCGCTGGCATTTCCAGGGTGATGGTTCCGCCTGGATGCGTTGCCACAGGCAACCTTGTTGGGACGAATATCGTCTCTCCTCTTGACATCCCACATGTCGCCACAGACACTCATCTATACAACCCACAGGAGCGACGACGATGGGGGAGACGAAGTCCGAGATTCTGCAGGGCACGCTCGATCTGATGGTGCTGAAGGCACTCGAGGCGATGGGGCCGATGCACGGCTACGGCATCGCGCGCCGCATCGAGCAGCTGAGCGCCGACGCGCTGCGCATCAACCAGGGCACCATCTATCTCTGCCTCGTGCGACTGGTGCAGCGGAAGTGGATCACGGCCTCGTGGGGGACATCCGACAACAACCGCCGCGCCAGGTTCTATGCGATCTCGGCGCTCGGTCGGAAACAGCTCATCGCCGAAGCCCGCGACTGGGAGCGGATCGCTGGAGTCATCGGCCGTCTGCTGCAGCTCGAGCCGCAGAGGTGAGGTCATGAAGACTGCCATGAACCGGCTGGCGGCGCGGATTCGCGCGGTGTTCACACGAGAGCCGCTCGACCGCGACTTCGACGAGGAGCTCCAGTCGCATTTCGCGATGCTCGTAGACGACAACGAGCGCCGCGGCATGACGCGAGACGCCGCGGAGCGAGCCGCTCGTTTGACCCTCGGTGCGGCGGCGCAGCTTCGGGAATCGCACCGCGACGAGCGCGGACTCCCCGCATTGGACACGCTGCTCCAGGATGTGCGCTACGCGGTCCGCGTGCTGGGCCGTGATGCCGGCTTCACCTTCTTCGCGGTTCTCATCGTCGGACTCGGCATCGGCGCCTCGGTCACGATCTACAGCATCGTGAGCGCCCTGCTGCTGCGGCCGCTCCCGTATGCCGAGCCCTCCCGTCTTGTGTGGATTGCGAATGCCAGCCGGAAGGATCCGGGTCTCTCGGGCGAGACCGTGCCGGTTCTTCACTACGACGCGCTTCGCACTCAGACCAAGGCGTTCGGTGACGTCGGTGCCTACTTTGCGTTCTACAGTCAGGGTGCGGCCACGTTGACGGGAACTGGCGAACCCGAGCGGCTTACCGCCGTGCCCGTCAGCCAGAACTTCTTTTCCGTGCTCGGCGTCCGCCCGACCCTCGGTCGAACGTTCACCGCTGAAGAGTGTCTGTGGCAGGCACCCAAGGTTGCCATCCTGAGCGAGCGGCTCTGGCGGCGGCGCTTTGCGTCATCGCCGGACGTCGTGGGCCGACGCATCCTGGTCAACGACGATCCGGTGACGATCGTCGGCGTGTTGCCAGCATCGTTCGACTTCGGCAGTGTCTTTGCGCCCGGGACTCGGGTCGACCTCTACTCACCGTTCCCCATTTCGAAAGAAACGGATCGCTGGGGCAACACGCTCGCGATGATCGGACGGCTGAACCCCGGCGTGTCGGTCGAGCAGGCGCAGGCCGAGATGCGCGTGCTGTCGCCGCGGATACAACGCCGCGATCCCGACCGCAACTTCAATCTCACGGTGAGCCGGCTTGCGGACCACGTGAGCGGACGGCAGCGGCCAGCGTTGATGGTGCTTGCATCGGCGGTCGCCGTTCTGATGCTGATCGTCTGCGCGAACCTGTCGAACCTGCTGATGGCGCGGATGGCGACGCGGAACAGGGAGCTGGCGATTCGTGCCGCGCTTGGAGCAGGGCGGTTGCGTCTGATCCGCCAGCTGCTCACGGAGAGCCTCGTGCTGTCCGGGCTCGGCGCGGCTCTTGGTCTTGCGCTCGCTGTCGCAGCGACGCGAGTCGTCTCGCGTGTGGACGCCCTCAGCATCCCGTTGATCGACACGGTGCGCGTGGACGGCGGTGCGCTCGCGTTCGCGATGCTCGCCACGATTGTGGCGGGTCTGTTCTTTGGATTGGTGCCGGCGCTCCAGGTTCCATCACTCACACTGCGCCGGGCACTCACCGATGGCGGCCGCGGTTCCAGCCATGGCCGCCGGCACGTCTGGATTCGCGGCAGTCTCGTCGTGGCCGAGATCGCGCTCGCGTGCGTCCTGCTCGTCGGCGCCGGCCTGCTGACACGCAGCTTGCTCCATGTGCTCGAATTGGACCTCGGGTTCCAGCCGGATCGTGCCGCTGCGTTCCGGCTCGACCCCGGCAGCGGATATTCGACTCAGGAGCAGCGGAACACGTTCTATGACGAAGCGCTGCGGCGGGTTCGCAGTATCGCTGGGATCGAGGCCGTCGGGCTGGGGGATTCTCTGCCGTTCGGCCCGAACCGGACCTGGATCACAGGCGCGAAGGGACGTGCCTATACGCGCGAGAATCCGCCACCGCCGGTTTTCCCATTCATCGTGAGCGACGGCTATCTGGCTGCGATGGGCATCCCGCTGCGCGCTGGACGTGATTTCACCGAGCACGACACGCTTACGAGCAAACCGGTCGCGCTGATCAACGAGACCCTGGCACGACTGCTCTGGCCCGGTCAGGATCCGATTGGCCAGACACTCCTCTTCCCGGAACGCGAAGTCGTGGGCGTCGTCGCGGACGTCAGGCACCTGGCGCTCGAAGAGCCCGCCGGTAACGAGCTGTACCTGCCGCTGCACCAGATGGACGATCACTTCCCGATGGATCTCGTGATACGCACGGCGCTTCCGTCCGCCGCGCTGGCATCGCAGGTTCGCCTGGCGCTCAAGCCCATCGCGCCCGCGCCCGAACTCTCGACGAACGAGTTCCGGACGCTTCAGGACATCGTGGACCGCCGGGCGTCGCCCCGGCGCTTCGTCGTCACGGTGCTTGGCGGATTTGCCGTGTTCGCGCTCGTGCTCGCCTCTCTCGGTATCTACGCAGTTATCGCGTACACCGTGAACCAGCGGCAGCAGGAGTTCGGGATCCGAATCGCCCTCGGCGCGTCGACGGGCGAGTTGGTCGGGTCGGTGATGATGCAGACGCTTCGCTTGGCGGGACTGGGCGTTGCCATCGGCCTTGCAGGCTCGCTGGCGCTGTCGCGCGTCATCAGCGGTCTGCTCTACGGTGTGGAGTCCACCGATCCGGCCACCTTCGGTGCGATGGTGGCGGTGCTTCTTACCGTTGCCGGGGTGGCCGGCTTCCTCCCCGCGCGCCTTGCTTCGCGGGTCGACCCAGCCGTCACGCTCCGGGCCGACTAGCTCAGACCCTGTATGTGTTAGTCCGCCCTCAGGCCCCAGGGTTCGTGCGGCCGCCCTCGAGCCCTTGGAAGATCACTCATGTCGCAGCGCCCGCATCGGATCGATCCGTGACGCACGCCTCGCGGGGATGTAGCCGGCAACGAGCGCCGCGACCGCCAGCACGAGGACGCCGATTGCAAGCGCCCACGGATCCCCCGGCTGCAATCCGAACAGGAACGATTCGACGAAGCGTGACGCGAACAATGCGATCGGCACCCCGATGATCAGTCCGCCGCCGATCTGGACGGCGACGTCGCTCAGCACCAGCGCCACGACGGCACGTCGAGTCGCGCCGAGCGCGGATCGGATGCCGATCTCGCCCGTGCGCCTCGCCACGCCATAGGCGGTCGTCCCGTACAGCCCGACGCTCGCGATGATCAAGGCGAGGATCGCGAACGCCGTGCAAAGCCGCGCGAAGACCACCTCACGGTTGATCGTCTGATCGATCTCTGCAGACTGCGTCCTGAGATTCGTCACGGGCACGCGGGCGTCCGCCCGCCGCACGATCTCGCGCACCCTGGTCGCATAGCTCAGAGGATCGCCGTTGGTCCGCAAGGCAAACGTCATTTCTTCGAGTGGCGGCCAATCGCCCTGGGGGTAGGCGACGAACACGATGGGCGTGAATTCCTCTTTGAGGCCCTGATAGCGCACATTCGCGGAGACGCCGACGATTTCCATGTCTCTCGGGTGTGGACCGCCCAAGGTGATGTGCTGGCCGATGGGGTTCGCTGCGCCGAAGTTCACCGTCGCAAACCGTTCGTTGACCACGACGACTCCGGCAGTCTCTGCGCGATCCCGCTGGTCGATCTCGCGACCGAGCAGCATCGGAATCTGCATCGTGGTGAAGAAGCCCGGACCCACGTGGAGGAACCGCGTGCCGCGCGCAGCCTTCCCAGCCACCATAATCGGCAGTTGAGTGCCGGCTGAGATGATCGAGGCTCGCGAGAGCGTGGCCGAGCGCACGCCAGAAATCTCTGACAGATCCCGGCGCAGGCTCGCGTAGTACGTGGCTATCTCGGGATCCTGGTGGCCTGCCTGGCGTGCGTTCACGTCGAACAGCAGCACGCCTTGGGCATTGAAGCCCAGAGACACTGAGTACAGGTTGGCGAGTGTCCGCACGAAGAGGCCCGCAGTCACCAGCAGGATGAGCGCGATCGCGATCTGCGACATGACCAGCGTGCGACCCGCACTCATCCACCGCCGCCCTCGTCGCGAGCGGGCTGGGGCCGTTCGGACCTCCTTCAATGCGGGCATCACGTCAGGACGAGTCGATTGAATGGCAGGCGCCAGACCGAAGACGATCCCGCACGCGACGGATACCGCCAACGTCGCGAGCAGTACGTGCCAGTTCAACCCGGCACGCATTGGTACGGCATCCGGTTCGTTGGCAAGCAGCAGCGTCAGCACGCGAATACCCCAGGCCGCGAGGACGACGCCGAGCGTGCCGCCCAGCAGGGCAAGCACGAGACTCTCGGTCAGGAGCTGGCGGATGACACGAAAACGTCCCGCTCCGATGCTGAGGCGCACCGCCATCTCGCGCCTGCGGGCGGACGACCGGGCGAGAAGCAGGTTCGCGGTGTTGGCGCACGCCAGCGCCAGAATCAGGCCGACCAGCACGAGGAGCAGATAGAGCGGCTTCGAATACTCCCGTCGAAGCGTGTCGATTCCGGTCGCGCCATTCACGAGCCGCAATTCGGGCAGGCTCGTCAGCTCTTCCTTCTTGTGTGCGGTGCTTGTCGCCCACCGCTGGAACACTGGCGTCAACGCCGCCTGGGCCTCCTCCCGACTGACGCCAGGCCGCAGACGCGCCATCATTTCGAGCCAGTAATAGTCCTCGGCCAGATACTGATCCTTCGTCACGCCATTGAGACCGGAGGCATCGACCAGCAGGTTGGTATGCAGCGGGAGGTAGAAGTCCGGCGCCGCCGACGGGTCGACGCCGAAGAAGTCTGGCGGTGTGACGCCGGCAATGGTGAAGGGGACGCCGTTGATCTGGATCGCGCGTCCCGGCGCACGATCCGCACCGCCGAAATGACGCTCGCTGAACGCGAGGCTCACGACGACGGCCGGTGGTGCACCGACGCGATCGTCAGCAGGTCCGAGCAGGCGCCCTGCCGCCGGGCGCACGGCGAGCCCGCGGAAATAGTCGCCTGACACGTACTCGCCGCGGCTGACGTCGGCCTGGCCCTCGATGAGGAGGTTCACTCCCCGGTTCGGACAGTACGCAAACAGGCTGGAGAAGACGGCGTCCGAATGTTTCTGAAGCAGTTCGAAGGCAGGAAACGGAAAGATGCCAGACTTCAACCCGCCCTCGCCGTCGGCATTCACGCTCCCGCTCATGGAGTGCATCACCGACTGTCGGTCGCCCTTCGCATCGCGTGTCGGTTCCCGGCTGCGCCAGTTCACAACGACGAGCGATGCGGGATCCTCCACTGGAAGCGACCGCATCAGCACTGCATCCATGAAGCTGTAGATGGCCGTGTTGGCGCCGATGCCGAGCGCGAGAGAAAGCACCGTCAGCGCTGTGAATGCGCGGTTGCTGCGCATCGCGCGAACCGCGTAGCGCAGGTCCTGTCCGAGCTGCTCAATCCAGACCAAACCCCACTCGAACTGCACCTGTTCGCGGAGCGCAACGGGATTTCCCAGATCGAGGCGCGCGGCGCGGCGGGCCTCGTCGTCGCCGAGACCGTCCGAACGGCGGTCGTCGGCCTCTTCATCGAGATGGAACTGGAGCTCGTCGTGCAGATCAGCCTCTTTCTGATCGCGGCGCGTCCACCAGAGGAGTTTGCGAAGCGCTGACCTCATCACTCTTCCTCCGCCGCTGGACGCAGAATCAGGCCCACCGCACGCGCGAACGCTTGCCACTTCGACTCTTCGCTGGCGAGCTGCCGGCGTCCGAGTGCGGTCAACCGGTAGTAGCGCGCACGTTTGCCCTTCTCCGACAGCTCCCACGATGCCGCGATCCAGCCCTTCGCTTCGAGACGATGCAGCGCCGGATACAGTGAGCCGGTTTCGACCTGCAGCAAGTCTTCGGAGGTGCGCTGGATGTGTTTGGCGATGGCGTGGCCGTGGCTCGGCCCCGAACGCAGGGTGCGCAAGACGAGAAGGTCCAGCGTTCCCTGCAGAAGTTCGACGCGAGACGCGCGTTCAGCCATTGTGTAGACACTCTACTCTTTATTGTGTAGGGTGTCTACTTATCTAAGGCTACAGGCTGCAGGCGACAGGCTACAGGCTGCAGGCTGCAGGCGACAGGCGACAGGCTAAAGGCCAAAGGCCAAAGGCTAAAGGCTGAAGGCAAAAAGGCCAAAGACCTAGGCCTTCGGCTGTCGCGGCTTCTGCCGCTTGGCTTTCCGTTTCGGACTCTTGGCTGTGGTCTTCGGACGAGCCTTGCTCGCCGTTCGCTTCCGTGTGCGCGCGGGTCGCGATGCTTTCGCGCGTGCGGTCAACACGTCTGAGAGCTCGTAGGCTTCGCGCAGCCAGTCGGTGACCGGCGGTTCCACCTCGTCACGGTGCGTAATCCGCAGGATGTGATAGAGCTTCGCCGTCGAGGCGCGATCGACGCGGCGGATGAGAGGCGATCGCACAGCGCGCCCCAGGAAGATGCAGACCTCCAGGAATGTCTTCTTCGGCCGGACGAAGAAGTAACAGGACCGGCGAGAGAACATGATCGAGCTGTGCGACGCGTAAATCCGCTGATCGCCGAACTCGGCAGCCGTCTCACGCAGGCGCTCCCACGCGTCGCGCAGATCGTCTGACAAATCGGCCGTGAGCGAAAGCCAAGCGGCAGAAGCCGCGACAGCCGAAGGCCTAGGTCTTT
>JBKPMA010000112.1:0-5521 GCA_046731935.1 Acidobacteriota bacterium | reverse complement strand
GTACTTCGGCGAAGTGTCAAACGACTACGTCTTCGTGCATACCACCGCCAAGGAGTTTGACTATCCGAAGGGTGAAGACAACGTCACGACGTCGTACACGGGACGAGGCGGGGTCCCTGTCGAATCGATCTTCCGCAAGGCGCTCTTTGCGCTGCGCTTCAAGTCGCAGCAGATCTTCTTCAGCAGCGATATCACGACGAACAGCCGCGTCCTCTTCAACCGCCAGATCTCCGAGCGCGTACGGGCCATTGCACCGTTTTTGGAGTACGACGGCGACCCTTACCTCGTCGTCGTCGGTGGACGACTCGTGTGGATTCAGGATGCGTATACGACCAGTGACCGTTATCCGTACTCGACGCCCGGTGCGGAAGGCGTCAACTACATTCGCAATTCCGTCAAGGTCACGGTGGATGCGTACGACGGTACCACGCTCTTCTACCTGGCGGACGATCATGACCCGCTGGTACTCACCTATCAGCGCATGTTCCCCGCACTCTTCCATCCACTGAGCGAGATGCCAGCGGGGATCCGCAGCCACGTCCGCTATCCCGAAGCGATGTTCGGCCTGCAGACGGCCGCGTACACGACCTTCCACATGACCAATCCCGTGGTCTTCTACAACAAGGAAGATCAGTGGGAGATCCCGCAGATCGACCGCCAGCAGACCGACCGTGGGGATGAGGGCAGCTCGGACAAGATGGAGCCGTACTACACGATCATGCGGCTCCCCGGCGAGAAAGACGATGAGTTTCTGCAGATGGTCCCGCTCACCCCGCGGCGCAAGGACAATCTGTCGGCGTGGATGGTCGCGCGCAGTGACGGAGCGCATTACGGCCACCTGCTCGTGTTCCGGTTTCCAAAGCAGAAGGTCGTGTTCGGTCCGCGGCAGGTCATCGCACGGATCAACCAGGATCAGGTGATTTCGCCACAGATCACGCTGTGGAATCAGCAGGGTTCGCAGGTCATTCAAGGCACGCTGCTCGTGATCCCCATTGAGGAGTCGCTGCTGTACGTGCGGCCTTTGTATCTGCGCGGGCAGGGCGGCAGGATCCCGGAGCTGAAGCGCGTTATCGTCGCGTACCAGAACGCGATCGTCATGGAAGAGACGCTCGAAGCCGCGCTCGATCGGTTGTTCGGCGCCGGCACGATCCAAGGTCTGCGCGTGCAGACCGACGTACCCGGGCCGGGGCAGAAATCTGCGAACGGGACGGCTCCGCCCACGCCGTCGGCTGCCCCGCCCGAGCTCGCCGATCTCGCGGCACAGGCACGCTCGCACTACGATCGCGCGATACAGGCCCAGCGGGATGGCAATTGGGCCCTCTACGGTGACGAGCTCAAAGCGTTAGGTGAAATCCTGCAGCGGATGCAGGCGGCGTCGGGGGGGAAGAACCGCTAACCGGCTTTGCGGGTGGTGGCGTCGCTAGGGGCGCCGATCACTGGACGGCCATTCTCGAACAGCCGGCTCTTGGCAGGGCGGGCAAGGGACTTCAGGGCTCCCTTCCCTTCCGCCTTGCCCTCGTACAGCGCGCGATCGGCACGAGTGACGACGTCGTTTGCCGAATCGTGCGTCGTCCACTCGGTGAGTCCGGCGCTGGCGCTCACAACCAGAGGCGACCCGTCACTCAGTGTGCCGTCGACCTTGACGTCTCTGATTCGTGCGAGCCCCGTGCGCACGCGCTGCTCCGCGCTCGCGAGATCCGCGCCGGCCAGGAGCACGACGAACTCGTCGCCGCCGTAGCGGGCCACGAGATCCGTGGAGCGCACGTGCGTCCGTAGCGCCATCGCGATCTCGCAGAGCACCCGGTCGCCCTCGGGATGACCGCACGTGTCGTTGATGTTCTTGAAGTCGTCAACGTCGAGGATGGCAAGCACGAAGCGCTGCCCCGAGTGCTTGTGCATGCTCACCCACCGCCGCAGCGTTCTGTCGAAGCGGGCCCGGTTCGGGATCCGTGTCAGCCCGTCGAGCGACGCCTCTTCCCGCACACGGTCCAACCGCTTCTGCAGAATCGCCACTTCACCCGACAGCTTCTTCTGATGCTGTTCGTGCTGCTGCCGCTGCTCGTCGATCACGCGGCGCAGGGTGACCAGCTCCAGCGACAGCCGGCGCTTCAGAATCCGGAGATCGTCGATCTCGACGATCCGTGTCAGGCGATCGGAGCTTCCGGCCAGCTGGCCGATCGACGTCGTCTGTCCGCTCATGGTCGCCACCAGCTGCTCGACGACTCGGACGAGGTCGGTGACTTCGCTTTCGCGCTCCGCGAAATGGCTCTGGAGCTTCCGCTGGAAGTCCTGACAGAACGACACGCATTCGCGCGCGATCGTCTCTTCGACTTCTGGGCTCGCCGCGTTCTCCAGCCGATGGTAGTAGGTCTCGAGGTGGCCGCGGAACTCGGCCAGGCCGAGGGCCTCACTGTCTACAGGCACGTCGCCCATGATTGCAAGCAGGTCGTGCACGAGCGGCAGCCACGCGCCTCGGGAGTTCTGGACGGCTGCTGGAGCCCGTGGCGCCGCGCTCTCGGTCCCGTCGTGTTCATCAGCGTCGGCCGGAGCGGCCGCCCGGGGCTCGGCGTGCGCCGCCGCTTCGACCGTTGCCGGTGCCGCCGGAGCAGCCGATGCGGACGTGCGTGGTGCGGCGGCAGCGGCTGATGCGAACGTGCGCGGTGCGGTCGGTGACGGGGACACAGCCGCGGCCGAACGCCGGCCGTCAGGTGCGGCAGTCGGCACCGTGCCCGCTGTCGCCGGCGCCGCAGGCACGCCGGGGGCGCTGTCTGCCTTCGGCGAGGCCAACGCCGGACCTGCCGGGTGCGCAGTCATCGCGCCGGGCTCGTCCACGATGCGGGGAGATGTCCGTCGATCGAGCAAGGCCTCGACTCGTGGGCTGTCCGGCGATCCCGCTCGCTGCTCCATCACCGCCGGCCCCGCTGGGCGAACCGGAGACTGGGACTCGTCGAGCACGTCCGACGCCCGTCGCCCGGGCGTGTCCGCCGTCGTTCGGGGCTCCGCGAGGGCTGTTGGTTCAACAGCCGGGGTCGTCTCGCGCATCCTGGCGGTCGAGTCGGCACCGGTCTCGGCGAGCGGACGCACGTCGGCGCCGCGGCCTCGGCCTGCCGAATCGTCGGGATGAACAGGCGGCGCGGACGGCTTCGGATCCGGCCGGAACAGCCCAAGCTCGATGTAATCGCGAGGCATACGGGTAGCGATGACGTGACGGCCACACGTGGCCGTGCTCTCTCTGGAATCGGCAACGGGTGGGCGGAACTGTAGCGAATCACGCGCCGCTGCTGGAGCGGGACGAATTCTCTGTGCAGGCGGCTGGCGGCGTTTACGTCAGACGGCAGCAGCCGGAAGGCTGGCGCGGGAGAGGACGCGGGGAGATTGCACGGGGCTGCACGCTCCCGCACCGCGTGCCGCCCTGGAAGGCGACACGGGTGGGGATGAATGGACTCGGAGACTCAGGCGCCGACAGCAACCTGAGCCTTTTCCCAGGGCAATCCGGCTTTGCCGAAGTGCCCGTAATTCGTCGTCTGCCGGTAGATCGGCCGGAGCAGATCGAGCTCCTGAATGATGTTCGCGGGCTTGAAGCTGAACTGCTCGACGAACTTCACGGCCTTCGCCTCGTCGCCCGTCCCGAAGGTATCGACCTTGATCGAAAGCGGCTTGGCGCGTCCGATCGCGTATGACACCTGCACTTCCGCCTTCTTGGCGAGCCCTTCCTGGACGATCCGGCGCGCGACGTAGCGGCAGTAGTACGCGCCACTGCGATCCACCTTGGACGGATCCTTGCCGCTGAACGCGCCGCCGCCGTGGCGTCCGGCGCCGCCGTACGAGTCCACGATGATCTTGCGGCCGGTCACGCCGCAGTCGGCCGACGGCCCGCCAAACACGAAGCTTCCGCTCGGATTGACGATGTACTCGGCCTTGGGATTGTGCCAGGTGCCTAGCGCGCGCGGCGCCAGCACCGTCCGAACGTATTCGGCGATTTCGGCCTGCGAGGCTTTGTCGGTGTGCTGCGTAGAGATGAGGACCGTGGCGACTTCGACGGGCGTGTTCCCGCGATAGACCACTGAGACTTGCGATTTGGCGTCCGGGCGAAGGTAGGCGACGCGTCCGCTATGGCGATCGTCGGCCAGCCCTTTGGTGAGCTTGTGCGCCAACAGGATTGGCAGCGGCATCAGCTCGGGACTCTCGTCGCTGGCGTAGCCGAACATGATGCCCTGGTCGCCCGCGCCCTGCTCGCGCTTGTCATCGGTGGCGACGACGACACCCTGGTTGATTTCGCCCGACTGCTTCGAGAGGAGGATCAGGACCTGCACGTTGTCGGCGCAGAACGGCTCGGAGGGATCCGTGTAGCCGATCTCGCGGATGGCGCGGCGCGTGATCTCTTCGTAGTTCAGCTTTGCGTTGGTCGTGATCTCGCCGCCGAGTACCACCGTGTTGTGTTTGCACATGACCTCGCAGGCCACGTGGCTCTGCGGATCCTGCTCGAGACAGGCATCGAGAATCGAGTCGGCGATGTAGTCGCAGACCTTGTCGGGATGCCCCTCAGACACCGACTCCGACGTGAACGTGTAGATCTCTTCGCTGCTCATGGGCGCGTATCAACTCCAAACATCGGAAATGACCGTACAACAAAAAAGGCTCGCGTGTCGCGAGCCTTTCGATCCGCGACTTAGATGGCTGTGGCCAGCGCGTTGCTGACTACGCGCGGCCCATCAAGTCGGGGGAAAACGCCGCGCCCATCAACTATGGGCTACGGCCGTGGGATTGTCAAGGAACGGCGCGCCGCCGACCGGCCCGAGGCAACCACCCTCCAGCCGGGCCGGAATACAGGCCTGTTTCGTCTGATTCCTCCTCGTCTGCGGTGCCGTCGTGCAGTGTGACGGTGTCCTGGTCTTCGCGCGGGTGGCGGGGCTTCCTGCGGAACCGATCGCGCCATCCGGGGCGGGCTCGGAGCGGATCGGCGGCGGCTGACGCGGCGCCCGGAGCCGCGACGAGCGAGTCGATCACATCCACAGGTCGGTCGGCGATGCCGGGAATGCGCATGGTCGCCCCTTCGGGCCCTCAGGCCCTTCCTAGGAGACAATCGGCGCGCGGGCCCGATGCCTGCAATCAGACCGCGTCGCGCACACGTCGAAAGGACCGGCCGTGCCCCGCTTCAAACTGACCATCGAGTACGCCGGCACGCGCTACAGCGGCTGGCAGATCCAGAAGAACGCCCGGACCGTGCAGGGTGAGATCGATCGCGCTGCCCGCGAGGTCACCGGCGCCCGGGATCTCGAGCTGTATGGCGCCGGCCGCACCGATGCCGGCGTCCATGCGCTGGCGCAGGTCGCCCATCTGGACGTGCGCTCATCGCTGCCTGCTGAATCATTGCGGCGCCGGATCAACGACGAGCTGCCGGCCGACATCAACATCCTGCAGGCGGAACAGGTGCCCCACCGGTTCCACGCTCGCCACGACGCGGTCGCGCGGCGGTATGTCTATCAGCTGTCTCTTATACACATCTGACGCTGCCGACGAC
>JBKPMA010000111.1:0-6677 GCA_046731935.1 Acidobacteriota bacterium | reverse complement strand
GAACAAGGTGACGCTCGAGACCGCCGGGCGGCTGCTCGCACAGAACTCGGAACGTCATCTCAAGACTGCGGCGGAGATGGCGCGCCTGTTCGCGGATATTCCCGAAGCCATCGCCAATACGCTGGAGATCTCGTCGCGCCTGGGCTTCGTACTGTCCGACCTCGGCTACGAATTCCCGCGCTATCCCGTTCCGCCGGGCGAGACCATGAACTCGTTCCTGCGCAAGCGCGCGCACGAGGGTGGGGAACAGCGCTACCGGCCGTATCACGAGCGGGCCCGCCGGCAGATCGATCGCGAGCTGCAGATGATCGAGAAGCTGAATCTTGCCGGCTACTTCCTGATCGTCTGGGACATCATCCGGTTTTGCCGCGAGCAGGGCATCCTCGCGCAGGGCCGCGGATCGGCGGCCAACAGCGCCGTCTGTTACAGCCTCGGGATCACGGCCGTCGATCCCGTCGGCATGGATCTGCTCTTCGAGCGATTCCTCTCGGAAGAGCGCGGAGAGTGGCCCGACATCGATCTCGATCTGCCGAGCGGCGATCGCCGGGAACAGGTCATTCAGTACGTCTATCAGCGATACGGGGAACTTGGCGCCGGGATGACCGCCAACGTCATCACGTATCGAGGCCGCAGCGCGGCGAGGGAAGCGGGGAAGGCGCTGGGACTCGACGAGTCGCAGATCGATGCGCTCGCCCGCGCGATGAACCGCTTCGAGTACATCGACTCGTCAGACACGCTGTCGCGCCATCTCGCGGCGACCGGGTTCGATATGGCGGATCCGCGCATCGGACTCTTCGGTGATCTCTGGACGCGCATGCAGGATCTGCCGCGCCACCTCGGTCAGCATTCAGGCGGCATGGTCATCTGCCAGGGACGTCTCGACAGCGTCGTCCCACTCGAGCAGGCGAGCATGCCAGGCCGCGTCGTGGTCCAGTGGGACAAAGACGACTGCGCCGAGATGGGCATCATCAAAGTGGATCTGCTGGGCCTCGGCATGATGGCGGCGCTGCAGGAAGCGATTGCGATTGTGAACACACAGGCTCCGGGCGACGGGCTACAGACTACGGGCGCAGTCAGCCCCACGCCTGATGCCAGATCAGGCCCGCAGCCTGTAGTCCGTAGCCTTCGGCCCGTTTTGGATCTCGCGCATCTCCCCCAAGACGATCCTGCCGTCTACCGTCTGCTGCAGACAGCCGACACCATCGGTCTGTTCCAGGTGGAGTCGCGCGCGCAGATGGCCGTGCTGCCGCGCCTGCACCCGGAGCACTTCTACGATCTCGTCGTGCAGGTGGCGATCATCCGGCCGGGACCGATCGTCGGACAGATGGTGCATCCGTATCTGAACCGGCGAGCGGGGCGCGAAGTCGTCGCGTATCCGCATCCCTCGCTCGAACCCATTTTGAAGCGCACGCTCGGCGTGCCGCTGTTTCAGGAGCAGCTGCTGCGCATGGCGATGACGGCAGCAGGCTTCACGGGTGGGCAGGCCGAAGAGCTCCGACGCGCCATGGGGTTCAAACGATCCGAGAAGCGCATGCGGCAGATCGAAGTGCAGCTGCGCGAGGGGATGGCGAAGCAGGGCATCGACGGTGCGGCCGCGGAAGCCATCATCAAGTCGATCACGTCATTTGCCTTGTACGGGTTTCCCGAATCGCACGCGGCCAGCTTCGCGCTGCTCGCGTATGCCAGCGGGTATCTGAAGGCGCACTATCCCGCGGCGTTTTATGCGGCGCTGCTCAACAACCAGCCCATGGGTTTCTATCACCCGGCGACGCTCGTCAAAGACGCGCAGCGGCGCGGCGTCCATTTCGCGTCCGTCGATGTGCAGCGATCGGATTGGATATGCCGCATCGAGCCGGACGGCGCGATCCGGCTCGGTTTGTTGTTCGTCAATGGCTTGCGCAGCGAGGTCGGACAGGCGATTGCTGCGGTGACGCCGAACGATCATTTCCAGACAGCCAGGCGCTGTCCCAAATGCGGCTGCGAAGACGAGTCCATGATTGAAGTTCAGGCTACCGACGGCAGGCAGCAGGCTGCAGGCGGTGTCCCGCAGACCGCAGCTCGCAGCCCACAGCCCGTCGCCTGTTTCTGTAACATCTGCGCGCACGATTGGCAGGCACGCGACGTGGTGCCGCAGCGATTCCAGTCCGTCGACGATCTCATCCGGAAGACGGGCATTCGGCGGGACGAGATCACCGTGCTCGCCGAGATCGGAGCACTCAATTCGCTCGGCTACGACCGCCGCGGAGCCTTGTGGCAAGTGGAGCGAGCGGTACGGACAGGGGGGGAGCTCTTCGCCGAGGACGAGGAGCAGGCTACTGGCTACAGGCTACAGGCGACAGGCGATATAGGTTCTGGCCCGCAGTCTGAATTGATCGGCCTGCAGCCCGCAGTCCGTAGCCCGCAGCCTGAAGTGATCGGCCTGCAGCCTGCAGCCGGCAGCCCGCAGCCTGGTACGAGCCCCTTGTCTCCCATGTCTCCGCTCGAACGCATGACGGCTGACTATGCGGGCACGAGTCTGACGATTGGTCCGCATCCCATGACACTTCGGCGGCGGGATCTGGCGGCACGGGGAATTCAGCGTGCGATCGATTTACCGCGGGGGCGGACCGGCCAGCGCGTCCGGACTGCCGGGATGGTCATCACCCGGCAGCGGCCCGGCACGGCGAAGGGATTCGTGTTCCTGACGCTGGAGGATGAGACCGGGATTGCCAACGTGATTGTGGCGCCCGATCTCTACGCGCGCGATCAAGGGACGATCGCCAGCGCGCCGTTTCTGTTGGTGGATGGCATCCTGCAGAACATCGACGGCGTGACGTCGGTGAAGGCAGATCGCGTCGAACGCCTGGGCGACCTTCCAGCCGCCGAGTCGCACGACTTCTACTGACGCTCACGCGCCTGTGCGATCAGTCGTTCAGCAGATTCCACACGCGCTCAGGCACGGTCGTGCCCTGTGCTCGCGCGGCCAGCCCTGCCTGCTGCCCCAGCAGCGCCTTCAGCGCCTTCGCCGCCGCGGCGGCCTCTTCCGGCGAATCATGCGACGACCGATGGCCGCGATCGCGGGTACCGGTCACACCGCGACTGAACGACACGACTTCTGCCGGACCGGCGCCTGCGTCCGGTGTGGCCGCATGGCCAGCTCGACGGTTCGGCGTGCCATCATGTGCAGTCCGATCGCTGGACGGGTTAATCTGAGTCGGCCGTATAGGGGTGACCACGTCATGCTCCTTGCGCCGCGCTGCCCGGCCGGATGCCGGGACATCACAGCAATCGGCACGTCGGGCACGAACTTGAACCGCGCGTCTTCAGGCCTGTTTTTTACCGGCTGGCCGGACGCACTCGACTGACCCCACCGCGGACGCACACGCCGACAGGACACAGATGCCTGCGACGACCACGCCGTTCGACGACCGCCGGAGCCGCCTCGAGCGCATTCTCGCGCTCGCCCGCCTCAGTCTCGCCGTATTGGCCGCCCTCGTCCTCCGTATCGACCCCCTCGCCGTTGTCACGGCCCTGCCGGCGCTGCCGTCGCTCATCATGGCCTACACGCTCTATTCGTGGGCCGCAGCCGTCGCCGTGGCGGTGGTGAATCGCGACATCAAGCCGCTCGGCGTCATCCTGCAATGCCTGGACGTTGCCTGGGCCGTGCTCATCACCAGCATCACCGCCGGACCCGCCGACGCCTTCTTCGTCTTCTTCGTCTTCGTCGTCGTCGGAGCCGCGTACCGGTGGGGTTTCAAGGAGAGTCTCGCGACAGGCCTCGTCACGGCGGCGCTACTGCTCGGTCAGTCTTCACTGGCGTCCGCTGGACTTCCCATGCTGCCGGCCGCAGGACTCTGGGCGCACGTGGTGGTCCGAGCCGGGTATGCGGTCGGACTCGCGATCCTGATTGGCTATCTGGCGGAAGAACAGCATCGGGCGCGCGCGCAGTCCGCGGCCGCCGCACGGGTCCTGGCGGCGGTCAATCTCGGCGGCGGTCTGCGGGCGAGCATCGACGCGATGCTCCGCGAGCTCATGGACACGTTTCAGGCCCGAGCGGCACTACTAGCCTTTGAAGAGGTTGGAGCGGGGCGCTTGTACCTCTGGGAGCTGCCCGAGCGGAGCGGAACCGTGCGGCTGATCGAACGTCCGCTCGACGAGAACAGCCGGATTGCAGGCCGGTTTCGTTCTGGCGCCCGGGTCTATCGCCTGCGCCGGCGCTCGCCCGACGTGGAGCTGACCGACGACCGCGGCCGGCGGGGCGCCGATGCCGATCTGCCCGGTCGAATCTGGGAAGGGGAGTCGCACGTATTACTCGTCGGCGAAATGCCCATTGGAGACGCGTGGGCTGGACGGCTGGCCCTCGTGGATCCGAAGAGCCCGACGACCGCCCGGACCAGAGTGTGGCTGGCGGGCCTGCTGCCTCAAGTCGGGCTGGCACTCTACAGCCTTTATTTGCTCGGCAGGCTGCGATCGAAGGTGACCGCCATAGAGCGCGCACGGCTCGCGCGTGAGCTGCACGACGGGGTCATTCAATCGCTCGTTGCACTCGACATGCACATCGAAGTGCTTCGGCGGAAGCTTGAAGCTCAGCAGTCTGAGGCTACGGAGCCATTGACGCAGATCCAGAAGCAGCTTCGAGAAGAAGTCATCAATGTTCGCGAGCTGATGCAGCAGATTCGCCCGATCCCGGTGGACCCGAAAGATGTGGTCGGACATCTCACTGATCTTGCGGAACGCTTCCGGCGTGATACAAGCATCGATGCGCGATTCGTGACAGATTTGAATGACGTGAGCCTCGCGCCACGCCAGGCTCGTGAGCTGGTGCGTATTGTTCAAGAAGCGCTCGTCAACGTCAGAAAGCACAGCGGCGCCCGAACGGTCGTCCTGCGTCTGGCGGCCGCCGAAGACGGGCTCGTGCTGACGGTGGACGATGACGGACGCGGATTCCAGTTCGAGGGCCGGCTCAATCTCGACGAGCTCGACGCCGCGCGGCGAGGACCGCTCGTGATCAAGGAACGCGTGCGCGTGCTGGGCGGAACGATGCGCATCGATTCCGCCCCCGGTCGCGGCTCGCGGCTGGAGATCTTCGTGCCGCGGAGGACTGCATGACGACGTCTCGACCTGTGAACCTCGTGATTTGCGACGACCATCCCATTTTCCGGGATGGCCTGCGGCGGCTGCTCGAATCCGAGCCAGGATTTGCCGTCATCGGTGAGGCCGCCAATCCACGGGACGCAGTCACGGCCGTTCGCGTGCAGCAGCCCGACGTGCTCCTGCTCGATCTGATGATGCCCGGCGGCGGAGGACTTGCCGCGCTCCGCCAGCTGTTCGCCGAACCGACACAGACCCGCATCGTGTTGCTGACCGCCGCCATCGAACGCAACGAGCAGCTTGCCGCCGCGTCACTGGGCGTCCGCGGGATCATCACGAAAGAGAGTGCGACCTCGCTTCTGTTCAAGTGCATCCGCTCGGTCATGGCCGGAGAGTACTGGTTCGGGAAGGAGAGCGTGAAGGATCTCTCCGATGCGCTCCAGCAGCGCGCACACGCCCGTCGTCCATCAGAAGCCGGTGCGCTCACCCCTCGCGAGCTCGACATCGTCGCCGCCATCGTCGATGGGGCCGGCAACAAGGACATCGCGCAGCAGTTCGGCGTGAGCCAGCAGACGGTGAAGAATCACCTGAGCAGCATCTTCGACAAGCTGGGAGTCTCGACACGTCTCGAGCTGGCGCTCTACGCGATTAACCACAACGTGCTCGCGTCACGGCCTCCCATGCGGTAGGTGCACGCGCGTCGTCTTCGTTTTCGGATTCGTAGTCGCGGAACACTCCGAATACGAATACGAATACGACCTACCGGAAGGCGTGTCAGGGCTGCGCCTTCGCCCCATACCCGAGTTCGGCGCCGCCCGAGATGATGTGATCGGCGCCAGTCGTGAACGTCGCATCCGCGGCGAGATACAGACAGAGCAGTCCCACTTCGCGCGGAGTGCCCATGCGGCCGACCGGCTGGGCGCGCTCGCCATCCAGCCGGCATTGCACAGGATCGGGAGCGGCGTCGATGGCCTCCTGCCAGAGCGGCGTGTAGATGTTGCCGGGCGAAACAGCGTTCACGCGCACACCGTGCGGCGCTTCGTCGAGAGCGAGGGCCTTCGTGAACGACAGCACCGCCCCCTTGGTCGCGACGTACGTCGTCGCGTGGCGCTGACCGAGCGTTGCGACGAGACTCGCGACGTTCGCAATGCTGCCGCGCGACTGGCGCAGCGAGGGCAGTGCCGTCTGACAGGCGACGTACAGACTGATCAGGTTCAGCTCGAGGATCGCGCGGAAGTCGTCGACACTGAATTCGTCGATGGGACGATGGGGCGGGTGGTGGCCCGCATTGTTGATGAGACAGTCGAGGCGTCCGGTGGTGTCCACGGCGCGCCGGATGAACGCACGAAGCTCGTCGTGCCGCATGACGTCGCAGGGAAGGAACTGCGCCTTGCCCGGTCCGGCGGCCGAGACGCGCGCGGCGACGGCTTCACCAAGCTGCTGCTCGAGCCCGCAGAACACGACGTCGGCGCCCGCTTCGGCGAAGACCTCGACACAGCCTTCTCCGATGCCCTTCGTCCCGCCCGTGATCGCCACCGTCCGTCCGGCAAATCGCATCGTTCCCCCGACACTCAGTGATCGGCAGGCCGGTCCACGCGGCCCTGATC
>JBKPMA010000110.1:0-2368 GCA_046731935.1 Acidobacteriota bacterium | reverse complement strand
TGTGTATAAGAGACAGCGGATGGACCGCCGACCCGCGATTCGTCGAAGTGACTGACACATTCAGCGCGGCGCGCGACGTCACTCAAGACGAGTACCGCCACACCGCGGTCACGCTCGGCCGGTCGGTGGACTCGCTGCGATTGAGCGACATTTCGATTCGTCTGTTGATGCAGCCCGGACGCACGCCGCAGATTGCGAGATATCTTGCGGCGGCCAAGCTCGCCATCAAATGGTTCGGATTGTGGTACGGCCCATATCCCTACCGCACGCTCACGATCGTCGATCCGCCGTCCGACGCGCCGGGTGCCGAGGGTATGGAGTATCCGACCTTCATCACCGGCGGCACGATGCCGCTCCTCAACTGGTGGCCGCTGTCGCACGTGAGGGAGCCGGAAGAAGTCATCGTCCACGAATACGCGCATCAGTACTGGTACGGGCTCGTGGCGAGCAACGAGTTCGAAGAGCCGTGGCTCGACGAAGGGTTCACGTCGTACTCAACAGGACAGGCGATGGAGCTCGCGTTCGGGACGGCAAGCACGCTGATCGATCTGCCCTTCTTCAAAGTCTCCGAGCGCGACCTGCTGCGGCTGACGAACTCGCCGGAGCATCGTTTCGATCGCGTCCGCCAGTCGGCATGGACCTACAGCCCAGGCGAGTATCCCTTCTACGCGTACGAGAAACCGGAGCTTGTGCTCCGAACGCTCGAGCACATGATCGGCCGCCAGTCCATGGCGCGCGTGATGCGGACGTATCAGGAACGCTGGCGATACCGCCACCCGTCGAGCGATGACTTCTATGCGGTCGCGAGCGAGGTGTCCAATCGCGACCTGCGAGGCTACTTCTCGCAGGTCGTCGATGCTCCCGGCATCGTGGACTACGACGTGTCGTCGCTGACCAGCCACCCGCTCGGTCGGGCGAGCGCGGGCACTGTTGGCCGAACGGCGCCCGACGGCGGCGAGGCCGTCACCGCATGGCGCTCGAAAGTTGTCATCACACGACGAGGAGATGTCATCCTTCCCGTGCAGCTGTTGCTTACGTACGCGGACGGCAAGCGTGAGCGCGTCACATGGGACGGCCGCGATCGGTGGACGGCCATCACACGCGAGGGACCCTCGCCGATCGCATCCGCGGTCCTCGACCCAGACGATGCGCTGCCGCTCGACGCCAACGTGCTGAACAACGGGCGGCGCAAGTCGCCGGACGTTCGAGTGGCCTCTTCATGGGCCGCACGCTGGCTGTTCTGGGTGCAGCACGTGATTGCGGGAGCCGGCCTGTGACGCGCTGGGCCGCTTTCAGCGAATTGCGTCGCGGAGTCGGAATCGCCGTGCGACAGCCGCGGCTGATCGCGGCACTCTGGTTGTGGCAGCTGGTCGTCGCGCTGGCAGGCACACTCCCGGTGTTCCAATGGCTGCGGGACACGACCGCTCTCCGTCCAGCGGCGGATCGGCTGCTCGTCCGCTTCTCGCTACCGGATGTGGTCGATGCTGTCCGAACAACGCAGGGATCCCCGGTCGCGATGTGGAATGCCGCACTGTCCGGATCGTTGCTGCTGACGGTCGTCACCGCACCCGTTGTGATCGCTGTGACGCTCGAGGCGCTGCGAGACGCCCGTGGTGAGCCGGTGAACGCACGCACCGTCAGGAATTGCTATTGGAGGTTGCTGCGGCTGACTGTGTTCGGACGCGCTACCGCAATCGTCGCGGCCATCCTGACCGCCGCGGGACTCGCGCTCGCGCTGCGGCCGCTGCACGACCGCAGCAGCTCGGGCGTTCTTCTCACGCTCGGCCTGGCTGGAGCGGTCGCGGCGTGTATCGGGGCGTGGTTGTGGGCGGCGGTAGACGTCGGCGCGGTCGCGATCGTTTACGGCAGAGTGCGGGGAGCGTTCGCCGGTTGGGTCGCTGGGCTGCGCACCGTGCTCCGCGTACCGGCATTCACGTTGCTCCTCTGGGCGAGCTTCGCTGTCGCGCTGATCGGTGCCCTGCTGCTCCTGGCCGCCGGCATCGCCAGCCTTCCTGCGACGACGCTGCCGCTCATCCTGTTGATGGCGGCGCTCCATCAGGCGTTCGCCGTCTGGCGTGTGGTGCTCCGGGTGGGCGTTCTGTCCGCGGAGGCAGGAGCGTGGATGCGTCTGTGGCCCTCTGCGCTGCCGACGAGTGTGGATACGACGCCGGCCGAGCCGCTGCCGTCAGTTCATCACGAAGAGCACCCACGTCCAGGGCAGGATGGCGAGCGCGAGATAGATGATCGTGAGGCTGGCGAGTAGCCGATGGAACGACAGGAGGTGCAGCGTCGAGGCGCCGGCCACCGCAACCAGCTTGGCGATGGCGAGGCTCGTGCCCAGGCCCATCGTCTGCATCGAGTGCTCCAG
>JBKPMA010000109.1:0-10047 GCA_046731935.1 Acidobacteriota bacterium | reverse complement strand
GCCGCAGACCGTACGGATCGCGCGATCCTGTCGGACGTTCACCGGCCGCAACGAGCCCGACCAGCGTGTCGAGCTTGTCGGCGAGCGAGACCGCCGCCCACGTCACGGCCGCCGCCCCGAGCGTCTCGCGGCTCGGTGGCGCGTCGGCATCGACCCCGACTGGCAGGTATTGATAGTAGATGGCCTTCCACACTTCTTCGGGCTGGCCTTCGACGCGCGCGTAAATGCCGCCCATGGTGCCCTGGAGCTCGGTGAACTCCTGCACCATCTGCGTCACGAGATCGGTCTTCGCCAGCCGCCCCGCAAGCGCCGCGTGATCGCCTGCTGCCGCGACGCCAAACGCGTCCACGGCGATCCATCGTGCGAGCCGCTCGACCCGCTCAGCCTTCTGACGGTAGCTGCCAAGCGCCTTGTGGAACAGGATGGTGTCGAGCCGGCCGATCCGATCCTCGAGCGGCGTCTTGCGATCCGCGTTCCAGAAGAAGCGCGCATCCCGCAGCCGGGCCGTCAGCACCCGCTCGCCGTTCCGGCTGATCAACTCAGGACGCTCGACTTCGACGTTCGTCACCGCAAGGAAGGCCGGCTTCAGCTTGCCGGCTTCGTCGGTCACCGGAAACCAGTGCTGATGATGGATCATCGTCGTCGTCAGCACTTCTTCGGGCAGGTCGAGGAATTCAGCGGCAAACGTGCCCGCGACGACGGTTGGATATTCGACGAGATCGGGGACCTCGTCGAGGAGTCCGCTCTGATGCGCGGAGGTCTTGTGGACGCGGCCACCGAGCCGCCGGGCGTGCAGGTCCAGCTCGCGGACGATTTTCTCGCGACGCTCTTCGCGATCGAGGATCACGAAGTGCTCGTGCAACCGCGCGCGATAGTCGTCGAACGTCTTCACCTTCACCGCGCGGCCTGCGCGTCCGCTGGTCGTCAGGAACCGGTGGCCGTATGTCACGGGTCCGCTGCGTACGTCCTGAACGAGAGGGCCCGCGGCTGCTTCCGTGCGGCGGATCTCATACGGCACGACGCGCCCGCCGTATAAGAACAGCAGCCAGCGGATCGGACGGCCGAACGTGAGCTCGCCCTTTCCATCCTCGAGGCACGCGTCCCAGTGCATCTGTTTGGGAAACGCGAGGCTGCGCAGGATGCCGGTCATGACATCAGGCAGCGCGTCAACCGCCGCCCGGCCGCGCTGACGTTTACGGAACGCGAGATACGTGCCTTTCGGCGTCTCGACGCGTTCGAGCTCCGCCACCTCGACGCCGTTCTTCTTGGCGAAGCCGAGCGCTGCCTGCGTGGGCTGGCCATCGGGCCCTGTCGCGGCGCTGACGGGCGGTCCGTTGACGAGCTCTTCGAGATCCGACTGCCGCTCCGCCACCCGTGCGACACGGACAGTGAGGCGCCGGGGCGTGGCGTACCCTTCCGACGGCACGCCCGCGCCCAATCGGTGGGCCTTCAACTGCGCGTCGGTCACATCGGCAAGGTGCCGCGTCAGCGGCGGCAACCAGCTTGCCGGCAACTCTTCGAGGCCGAGTTCGATCAGGAGTTCGCGATCCATTCGGGCTACAGGCTACAGGCTACGGACTACAGGCCGCGGGCGTCAGTTCATCCACGTACTTTTTCGCAATCGCCACTGCCAGCTGACGCACACGAAGGATGTATGCGGTCCGCTCCGTGACGCCCACACTGCCGCTCGCATCCAGGATGTTGAACAGATGCGAACACTTCAGGCATTCCTCCAGCGCCGGCCAAATGAGGCCGGATTTCAAAAGCACGCTGCAGAACGCGTAATGCTTCTCGAACAGATCCCGATGGTGCGCGGCGAACGCGTCACGCGGCATGTCCACCTGGCCGAACACGTACTTCGACTGTTCGATCTCTTCCCGCAGGCGCACCTCGCGGTACTTCACGCCGGGCGCCCATTCGAGGTCGTAAACGTTCTCGACGCGCTGCAGCGCCATCGCGATCCGCTCGAGGCCGTAGGTGATTTCACACGCGATTGGAGCGAGGTCGATGCCGCCCACCTGCTGAAAGTAGGTGAACTGTGTGATCTCGAGGCCGTCGAAGAGCACCTGCCAGCCGATTCCCCACGCGCCGAGTGTCGGGGATTCCCAGTTGTCTTCCTCGAACCGGATATCGTGCTGGCGGGGGTTGATGCCGCAGGCCTCCAGACTCTGTAAGTACAAGTGCTGCACTTCGTCTGGCGACGGCTTGAGAATCACTTGGAACTGATGGTGTTTGAACAGCCGGTTCGGATTTTCGCCGAATCGTCCGTCGTCGGGGCGACGGGACGGCTGGACGTAGGCGACGCTCCAGGGCTGTGGACCGAGGACGCGCAGCAGCGTCTCAGGGTGCGACGTGCCCGCACCAACCTCCAAATCCAAGGGCTGCTGCAGCAGACATCCCTGCGACGCCCAGAACTGGGAGAGCTTGAAGATGAGATCCTGGAAGGTCAACGCCTCGAATCCGCTGCGCGCGCGGGACCGCCGGCGGTCAACCGCCGATAGTCGCGCAGAACGCGCGTTGATTTCAGCTCGCGTTCGAGGTGCCGGTCCATCAACGTCCGATGTACCGCCTCGAGCTCCGCGAGCGTCGTGCCCGCCACCGTCAGCTCGCCGACCGCCGAAGGTGGAATTCGCCGCGCCGAGCGCAGGAACGCAAACGCCGCCGGCGACAAGCGATCGCGTGGTCCCCGTTGGTCGCCGCAGTCATGACAGCTGAAGGCATCGGCGCCCGCACCCAACCACGCACCGCCTGCGTCCTCGAAGGTCCGGCCGCAGCCGCCGCAGGCCGTCGCCGATGGATAGACCCCCTGCAGACGGAGAATCCAGAACTCGAAATACCGCGCGAGCGGTTCGACGGCCCCACCTGCTGCCAGCGCCTCGACGAGCGACACTCCCAACCGATAGAGCCGCTCGTTCGGATCGTTGTCTTGCGCCCACTGGTCGAGCAACTCGGCGAAGTATCCGACGTGCCCGAGTGCTTCCGGCCTGGCGGACAGCGGCGAGCAGGCAGGCTCGGCGTAGTTCATCCCCACGAGCTCGCGATGTTCCTTCTCGAAATACGCCACGCGAACGTGCGTCAGGGGTTCGAGTGCGCCGACAAACTTCGACCGGGGGCGACGGGCTCCCTTCGCGACGCCCCGCTTCTTACCGCGGTCCTCGGTCAGGAACACCACGATCCGGTCCGACTCACCGAGCTTGTACGTGCGGAGGACCAGCGCATCGGCCGTGTACAACGGCATCGCGGCCTCTTATCTTATCTCAGCGGTGCCTGCCCGGCCTGTTTGACCACTTGCAGCCAAACCGCCGGCGGGTAAACCTGTTAACGGTAACACAAGCGTGCGACGAATCCTCGTCAGCCCCCGCGAACGGGTGACCACACGGGCCGACGCGCCTCGGCACGGCCATTCGCTGTGGCCACGCCTTGGCTCTGCTGCCTGCGCTGCCTGTGCCCTGGCGTGGGCTGGACTTCCGCCGGCCACTCCTGACCGGGAGTGGGTTGAACGTCTGAGCCGCGCCGGAGCAGCCATGGAAGCCGCACTGCCGGCGCTCGTCGCCGATGAACGCTATGAGCAGCGCCGCGATGGCGTCAGAGCCAGTCCCGATGCCCAGCTGACGCTGGTCTCCGAGTTTGGATGGCTGGTGGTGGCCGAACTCGGCGAGACCATCGGCGTCCGGGACGTGAAAACGGTCGATGACCAGCCGGTCTCGAACAGCGAGGTTCGGCTGCACGACCTCCTTGCCGGTCGAAGCGCGAACGCCGTTGCCGATCTCCGTGTCCTGCTGGCGGCAAGTGCCAGACACAACCTGGGCGACGTCGAACGCAACTTCAATTTCCCGACATTCCCGCTCATCTACCTGCGCGAAGGCAACCGCAGCCGGTCCAAGTGGAGCGTGGCATCGCTCGACGCCGGCCACGTGACCATCCAGTTTGAAGAACACCACCATCCGACACTCGTGCGGTCACAGCAGGGTGCGGACGTGCCGGCAAGCGGCACTTGCCGATTGGAACGCCGCTCGTTGGCCCTCGAGCAGTGCGCGGTCACTGTCACTGAAGATCGTGTGCGAGGGTTCGATCGCGCCCTCACGTATTCCATGTCGGTGGATTTTTCCGAGGACCCCAGGCTCGCGGTCCGTGTGCCCGTCGAGATGCGGGACGATCTGCTGATCCGGTTCCGTCGCAGCAAGACGGACCAGCGCATCATCGGGACCGCGACGTATCGCAATTATCGCCGGTTCGAAACCGCCGGCCGGTTGGTGGGGCCTTAGAGGCGTCGCCGGTTCACTGGCCCAGTTCGTCGAGTACCCGTTCGTCTTCGCGCCAGTCGCCTTGCACCTTCACGCGCAGGTCGAGGTACACACGAGTATCGAAGAACCGTTCGAGTTCCAGCCGGGCGCCCGTGCCAATCCGCTTCACCATGTCGCCGCCGCGCCCGACGACAATGGGTTTCTGCGACTCACGTTCGACGAGGATCGAGCAATAGAGCCGCATCAGGCCCGACTCGTCGGGCTCTTCGAACTTGTCCACCACGACCGCGGTCGTATACGGCAGCTCGTTGCGCGTGTGCCGCAGCACCTGCTCACGCACGAGTTCAGCCACGAAGAACCGTTCTGGCTTGTCAGTCAGATAGTCGCCCGGATACTGCGGCTCGCCTTCCGGCAGATGATCCAGGAACGCCTGCTCGAGCCGGTCCACGTTCTCGCCCGTCTCGGCGGAGACCGGCACGATCTCGGTGAAACCGAATCCTTTGTGCCAGGCGTCGATCATCGGCAGTAGCTTGGGCCGGGCGACCAGATCGACTTTGTTGAGGATCAGCACGACCGGGCGGTCCGCGCGCTTGGTCATGTCCACGGCGAACATGTCCCCTCGTCCCGTCTTTTCGGTGACGTCCATGACGAGGCCGATGACGTCGACGTCACGCATCGCGTCGCGCGCTGCGTCGAGCATGCGTACGTTCATCCGGTGCTGCGGGCGGTGAATGCCGGGGGTGTCGAGATAGACCACCTGTCCCCGCCCGTCGTACGTTCGCACCCCGAGGATGCGATTGCGCGTGGTCTGCGGCTTGTCCGACACGATGGCGATCTTCGTCCCCACCAGCCGGTTCATGAGGGTGGACTTGCCGGCGTTCGGCCGTCCCACGAGCGACACGTAGCCAAAGCGAGGCATCGGTCCTGCTTTTACGCGCGACCGTCAGGTGCGCGCTGGTGAAGTGGCTGCCGCAGACTCCTGCGGCTCGTGTGTGACCAGGCGCACCCTCACGCGAGTGATCCGCCGCCGTTCGGCTTCGAGCACCTCGATGTGCAGTCCGTCGAACTCAAAGGTCTCGCCGACGAGCGGGACGCGGCCGACACGGGTCAGCAGGTAGCCGCCGACCGTTTCGAATCCCTCGGGCTCGATACCCAGCCCCAGCCGATCGACGAATTCGTGGAAGTCGACTTTGCCGCTAAACAGCAAGGCTCCGTTGCCTTCGTCGACAATCGGCTCGGTTTCGACGTCGTACTCGTCTCGAATCTCGCCGACGATCTCTTCCAGCAGATCTTCGATGGTCACCAGGCCGGCCGTTCCGCCGTATTCATCAACGACAATGGCCGATTGCACCTGTTGACGTTGGAACTCCTTCAACAGATCTGCGACGCGCTTGGTCTCGGGCACGAAATGCGCAGGACGCAGCAGCCGCGGAACCACCCGGTCCTCGGGCCCCACGTCCGTCAGCCGGATCAGATCCTTGACGTAGATGAATCCCAGCACATGGTCGAGACTGTCTTCGTAGACCGGGACGCGTGAATACTCCTGCTCCGCCAGCAGCGTTCGTACTTCTGCCAGCGTCGCGTCAGCCCGGATGGCGACGATGTCGGGGCGGGGCGTCATGACCTCGCGCACGAGCGTGTCGCCGAAGTCCACGATGGACTGCAGCAGCGCGCGTTCTTCGCGCTCGATCAGCCCTTCGTGCTCGCCAGCCTCCAGAAAAGTGTGCGCCGCTTCCCCATCCGCATCGTCCGCCTGCGCATCTCCGGCGGCGGAGGCGGCGGCTGCGCGTTCCCGCCGCAACGTCGAGATGAGGCCGACCAGGGTGCCCGTGATCGGGAGCAGCAGCCGAGCGATCAGGTCGAACGAGGGCAGCAGGAACATGAGGACGCGCTCTGGATCTCGCCTCACGATGAGCAACGGCAGCAGGTGCTCGAAGAGCGTGACGAACACGGCCATCGAGAAAACGATCGTCCCGAGGCCTTCGATGCGCTCCACGCCCAGCAGGCCAGCCCAGAAGACGGTGGCGACCGTGACGATCAGTCCGACGAGCAATCGGGCGGGAACGAACAGGAGGACCGGATCGTCGAGGTACGGACCAAGACGTCCAGCGCGTCCGGTTCTCTCCGCCGTGAGCCGAAGGGACAAGCGCATCAGCGCGCTGAACGCTGCCTCGATCGTGCCGACGTACACCGTCGCGAGCGCCAGTACGCACAAGACGAGAATCGATAACGTCACCGGCGGACCTCCCGCTCGATGAGGCCCGTCCCGAGTCCTCCGGCCTGCCGCAGACGGCGTTCGACACGCTGCATCCGCCCGGCATCCTGCTCGTGGTCGTATCCCATCAGATGGAGCAGGCCGTGCAACGCCAGCACGCGCCACTCCGTCGTCTCGGCATGACCGGCGGACCGCGCCTGACGGCGTGCAACGCCCCGCGCAATCACGACGTCGCCGAGGTGAGGCCCTGAGCCCTGTGGCAAGAGCCCAGAGCCCTGCCGAGGAGGCGGTCCCGACGGAAACGACAACACGTCGGTCGCGTGGTCGATGCCGCGGTACGAGCGATTGAGGGATCGGCTGGCCTGGTCGCTCACGATCGCAACGGTGACCGTTCCAGCGGCGGCACGGGGAGCGAGGCGCTCGAGCCACTGCGCCAGGCCACGCGCGGGCACACGACGTCCCACACCGTCCACGACGTGGACTTGCAGTCGGCGGCGCGACGAAGAGCCGTCAGCGCGCATGATCTCAGCTGCGCGAACCGACGTTCGTCTGCCCGAAGGCCTCGTACGCCTTCACAATCTGCTGCACGAGACGATGGCGGACCACGTCGCGATCGTCGAAATGGATAAACGCGATCCCCTCGACCTGCGAGACCACCTTGAGCGCCTCGACCAGTCCAGACGGACGGCCAGACGGCAGGTCGATCTGCGTGATGTCTCCCGTGACCACGGCTTTGGATCCAAAGCCCAGGCGTGTCAGGAACATCTTCATCTGCTCGGACGTGGTGTTCTGCGCCTCGTCGAGAATGACAAACGAATCGTTCAGTGTGCGGCCGCGCATGAAGGCGAGCGGCGCAATCTCGACGGTTCCGCGTTCGAGCAGGCGCTCGACCCGCTCCGCGTCCATCATGTCGTACAGGGCGTCGTACAACGGACGGAGGTACGGATTCACCTTCTCCTGCAGGTCGCCCGGCAGGAATCCGAGCTTCTCGCCCGCCTCGACCGCCGGGCGCGCCAGAATGATGCGGCTCACCTTCTTCGCGAGCAGGAATGAAATGGCCTGTGCCATGGCCAGGTACGTTTTGCCAGTCCCGGCGGGTCCGACCCCAAACACGATGTCGTGCTGATCGATCGCGTCGAGATAGCGGCGCTGATTGACGCTCTTTGGAGCGATCTGCCGGCGCCCTGCTGACTTCACGCTCGACTTCACCAGGTAGTCACGCAGCGCGACCTGTTGGTCCTGCGCCACGAGCTGCGCAGCGGTCTTCACATCGCCGTTCGACAACCGGTAGCCTTCCTGCACGAGCGTCGCGAGTTCGGTGAGTGTGCGTTCGGCTTTTCGGACGGCTGCGGGGTCGCCGTCGACGGTGACTTCGTTACCCTGCGTACGGATGCGAACGCCGAACAGCGCTTCGAGCTGTTTGAGGTTCTCGTCGTACGCGCCGAACAGGGTTTCGAGGCCTTCCTCGGGCACAGCGATTTTCTTCATCGGCTAGCGCGCAAGCGCCATGTAACTCCTTGGTGTTGCAATAACTTAGCGACCTATTTTATCACAGCCGCCCACCCAGCCAAGGTCTGAGCCCAAGCCCCTAGGTCTTGGTGGGTGTGATCTTGAGCCGGAGCTCTCGCAGCTGTTTGTCATCCACAGCCGATGGAGCACCAGACATGAGGTCCACGGCGGCGGCGGTCTTCGGGAAGGCGATGACCTCGCGGATGGACGTCTCCCCTGCCAGGATGGCCACGATCCTGTCGAGGCCCAGCGCGATGCCGCCATGCGGCGGCGTTCCGTACTGCAGTGCCTCGACAAAGAAGCCGAACCGCAGCCGCGCGTCCTCCTCGCTGATATTGAGCAGCTGAAAGATCCGGCTCTGAACGGCTGAGTCGTGGATACGAATGCTGCCGCCGCCGATTTCGCTGCCGTTGAGCACGAGATCGTAGGCCTTGGCACGGACGTGGCCGGGGTCGCTGTCGAGCCGTCCGAAATCATCGTCGAGCGGCGACGTGAACGGATGGTGCATCGAGACCCAGCGCTTGTCCTCGGCGTCCCAGTCGAGCAGCGGAAAGTCCACCACCCACGCGAAATCGTAGCGGTTCGCGGGGATCAGGTTCTCCTTCTTCGCCAGAGACAGGCGGAACGCGCCGAGCAGCTTCGACGCCGCGTCGGGCTCTCCGCCGGCGAGGAGCATCAGGTCTTCTGGACGACAGGCCGCGGCCTCCATCGAGGCGAGCAGCGTGGATTCGCCAGCGGCCTTGACGTTGGTGTTCAGCGCTCCGCCTTCGCCGCGTCGCGCCCACAGGATGCCAACGGCTCCAAGCTGCTTGGCTTGTTCGACGAGCGCATCGAGCTCGGAGCGTGAGTATTTCGCCGCGCCTGGAACAACGAGGGCCCGCACGACGCCGCCCTTGCCGACGATGTCGCGGAAGGCGTTGAACGCCGCTTCCTTCCAGACATGCGATACGTCGGTGATCTCGAGAGCGAATCGCAGGTCGGGTTTGTCGGACCCGTACTTCGCCATCGCCTCCGCGTACGGCAGCTTGCGGAACGGAGTCGCAACCTCGACGCCGATCTCGCGGAAGATGATCTGAATCAGCGGTTCGATCGTCGAGAAGATCGACTCCGGCCGGGCGAACGCCATCTCGACGTCCACTTGCGTGAACTCGGGCTGCCGGTCGGCCCGCAGATCCTCATCGCGGAAACACTTCACGATCTGGAAGTAGCGATCCATCCCGCCGATCATCAGGATCTGTTTGAAAATCTGCGGCGATTGCGGCAGCGCGAAGAATTCGCCCGGGTGTACGCGGCTCGGCACGAGGTAATCCCGCGCGCCTTCCGGCGTCGACTTCGTGAGGATCGGCGTCTCGATCTCCCAGAACCCTTCGCGGTCGAAGTACTGGCGCACGGCCATCGTGATCCGATGGCGTAGTCCCATGTTGTATTGCAGCCGCGGACGCCGAAGATCCAGATACCGGTACCGCAGCCGCACGTCCTCGGACACGGTCGAGTCGTCCGAGACCGAGAACGGCGGCGTCTTCGCCTCGTTGAGCACGCGAATCTCGTCAGCCGCCACTTCGACGGTTCCAGTGGGCAGCTTCGGGTTGACCGTATCGGCCGCGCGCTGACGAACCGTGCCTATCACGCCCACGACGTATTCGGACCGCAGCCGTTTGGCCTGACCGAGCAGCGGTTCACTGCCGATGACGACCTGCGTAATGCCTTCACGATCCCGAACGTCGATGAACACCACGCCGCCGAGATCGCGCACGCGATGCACCCACCCAAGCAGGGTGGCCCGGCCACCGACATCGCTGTCACGCAGCGCACCACAGGTATGAGTGCGGGAAAGAGAACCGAGTTGGTCTGCCATCACATCTCTATTGGCTACCGGCTGCAGGCTGCGGACTGCAGGCGCTGGGAATGACGAGGCCCGCAGCCTGGAGCCTGTGGCCTGATGCCTCACGTCATCGCGCCAGCGCGGCGGCCACCTCATTGCGGCTCACCGTGCGCTGGTCACCGGTCGCCATGTTTTTGACCGTTACCTCCCCACGCGACGCTTCGTCGTCTCCAAGGACGGCGACGAAGGGGATGTTG
>JBKPMA010000108.1:0-6581 GCA_046731935.1 Acidobacteriota bacterium | reverse complement strand
GTATCAGTCACCTCCACAACGCGCTGACCAAACGCATCCTCGTGCTCGACGGTGCGATGGGCACCATGATCCAGCGCCATCGGCTCACCGAGGAGGGCTTCCGCGGCGAGCGGCTCGCGTCGCACACACGTGAGCTCAAGGGCGACAGTGACGTGCTCGTCCTGACGCAGCCGGGGATCATCCGCGGCATTCACGACGAGTACCTCGCTGCGGGCGCGGACATCGTCGAAACGAACACCTTCGGTGCCACGGCCATCGCGCAGGCCGACTATGCGCTCGAGGCGCTGGCCTACGAGATGAACGTCGAGGGCGCCCGCCTGGCCCGGCAGGCTGCCGACGACTGGAGCGCCCGCACGCCGGACCAGCCGCGTTTCGTCGCGGGCGCGATGGGGCCGACGAACCGGAGTCTCTCGCTCTCGCCCGACGTGAACAATCCGTCGTTCCGGGCGACGACATTCGATGCGATCCGCGACGCGTACATCGATCAGGCGCTCGGTCTGATCGATGGCGGCTCCGACGTCCTCCTCATCGAGACCATCTTCGACACGTTGAACGCAAAAGCCGCGATCATCGCCTGCGAAGAAGCGTTTTCGCGGCGGGGCGTCCGGCTGCCGATCCTCATTTCCGTCACGGTCACCGACAAGAGCGGCCGCACGCTGTCTGGTCAGACGCTCGAAGCGTTCTGGATCTCGATCAAACACGCGCACCCGCTCAGCGTTGGCATCAACTGCGCACTTGGCGCGCGCGAGATGCGCCCGTACCTCGCCGATCTCGCGGCCCTCGTGCCGGCATATGTCAGCTGCTATCCGAACGCGGGACTGCCCAACGCGTTTGGCGAGTACGACGAGCATCCCGACACGACCGCCGGCATTCTGCGCGAGTTTGCAGCCGACGGCCTGGTCAACATCGTCGGCGGCTGTTGCGGTACGACACCGGATCACATTCGCGAGATTGCCGCGGCGGTCGCGGGCGCACCGCCGCGCGTCCCGCCGGATCCTATTTCGCTCACGCAGATGAGCGGTCTCGAACCGCTGACGATCCGCCCCGACAGCAACTTCCAGATGATCGGGGAGCGGACCAACGTGACCGGATCGGCGAAGTTCGCTCGCCTCATCAAGGCTGGCGACTATACGACCGCCGTCGAAGTGGCGATGGAACAGGTGCGTGGAGGCGCCAACATCGTCGACGTCAACATGGACGAAGGGATGCTCGACTCCGAAGGCGCGATGACGACGTTTCTGAACCATATCGCCACGGAGCCCGAAGTGGCGCGCGTGCCGTTCATGGTGGACAGCTCCAAGTGGTCCGTGATCGAGGCTGGGCTGAAATGCGTCCAGGGCAAAGCGATCGTGAACTCGATCAGCTTGAAGGAAGGGGAGGCCGACTTCCTGTACAAAGCCCGGCTCGCCGCGGGGTATGGAGCGGCTGTCGTGGTGATGGCGTTCGACGAGCGGGGACAGGCCGACACGGCCGCGCGCAAAGTCGACATCTGCAAGCGGGCCTACAAACTCCTGACCGAGCAGGCCGGCATCAGTCCGTCAGACATCATCTTCGACCCGAACATCCTCGCCATCGCGACAGGCATTGAAGAGCACAACGAGTTCGCGAAGGCGTTCATCGAGGCGACGACGGCGATCAAGGCCGCCTGTCCTGGCGTCAAGATCAGCGGCGGCGTCAGCAATCTGTCCTTCTCGTTCCGCGGCAACGACGTCGTGCGCGAGGCGATCCACTCGGCATTCCTGTATCACGCCATCAAAGCCGGGATGGACATGGGCATCGTGAACGCCGGACAGCTGGTCGTCTACGAAGACATTCCGAAGGATCTCCTCGAGCGGGTGGAAGACATCATCTTCAACCGCCGGCCGGATGCGACGGAGCGTCTCGTCGAGTTCGCGGAGCGTGTGAAGGGCAGCGGCACCAAACGCGAGCTGGATCTCGAGTGGCGGAATGCGCCTGTCGAGGCCAGGCTGGCGCACGCGCTCGTGCACGGCGTCGTGGACTTCATCGAGGTGGACGTGGAGGAGGCCCGCCAGAGCCGCCCGCGCCCGCTGGACGTCATCGAGGGCCCGTTGATGGACGGCATGAAGATCGTCGGTGACCTGTTCGGCGCCGGCAAGATGTTCCTTCCGCAGGTCGTGAAGAGCGCCCGCGCGATGAAGAAAGCCGTGGCGTATCTCGAGCCCTACATCAAGGCGGCCCAGCATGCGGATGGAGGCCGTGGGCCACAGGGGAGGATCGTGATGGCGACGGTCAAAGGCGACGTCCACGACATCGGCAAGAACATCGTCGGTGTGGTGCTCGGCTGCAACAACTACGAGGTGATCGACCTGGGCGTCATGGTGCCGCAGGACAAGATTCTGCAGGCCGCCCAGGACCACAAGGCCGACATGATCGGGCTGAGCGGACTCATCACACCGTCGCTCGATGAAATGGTCTCTGTGGCCAAAGAGATGGAGCGGCGCCATGTGACGCTACCGCTGCTCATTGGCGGCGCCACGACCAGCCGTCAGCACACGGCGGTCAAGATTGCACCCGAGTACTCGCGGCCCGTCGTCCACGTGGTCGACGCGTCGCGCGCGGTAGACGTGGTGGCGAACCTGCTCAATCCTGCGTCGCGGGCGAAATTCGAGGAAACGACGCGTGCGGATCAGGCGACGCTCCGGGAGCAATACGGCCGGCGCGCTCAGAAGCCACTGCTCACGCTGGCGCAGGCGCGCCGGAATCGTCTGACGATCGATTGGGCCTCCGAGGACTTGCCAGTGCCGTCGTTCACGGGGCTGCGGCGGCTGGAGGTCCCACTCGAAAAGCTCGTGCCGTTCTTCGACTGGACCTTCTTCTTTACCGCGTGGGAACTGAAGGGGAGAGTGCCGGCGATTTTCGATCACCCGCAGTACGGCGCCGCGGCACGGGAGCTCTATGACAACGCGCAGGAGCTGCTTGGCGGGATCGTGTCGAAACAGCAGCTGACGGCCTCGGGCGTCTACGGCTTCTGGCCGGCTGCCAGTGACGGCGACGACCTCGTGCTCTTCACCGACGAGGGCCGACGCGATGAGGCCGCTCGTTTCCCGATGCTGCGGCAGCAGGAGATCATTGCCGACAACAAGCCGAACCGGTGTCTCGCAGACTTCGTGGCGCCGCTGGCCAGTGGCAGGGCGGATTATCTTGGCGCATTCGCGGTGACGGCAGGTCTGGGCGTCGACGAGCTGGTGGCAGAGTTCGAGCGCGACCATGACGACTATCGAGCGATCATGACGAAGGCGCTCGCGGATCGTTTTGCCGAAGCGTTTGCGGAGTACCTGCACGCGCAAGCACGATGCGATTGGGGATATGGCAAGGATGAGCGTCTGACCAGCGACGACCTCGTTGCCGAGCGGTACCGCGGCATCAGGCCGGCGCTCGGCTATCCTGCATGCCCCGACCACAGCGAGAAACAGACGCTGTTCGATTTGCTTGGAGCCGGAGAATCGGGGCTGTCGCTGACCGACAGCTTTGCCATGCTGCCGGCCGCCAGCGTGAGCGGCTTGTACTTCGCCAACCCGCACGCGCGCTACTTCATGGTGGGCCGGATCGGCGCCGACCAGGTGGCTGACTACGCGAGGCGCCGCGGTATTACGATGGAGGTCGCCGAACGGTGGCTGGCGCCGAATCTGTCGTACGAAACCATGCCGGCCGGGGCCGGCTGCGGAGGCTAGGAACACTCATGCATCGACTGGCGATTGTCCTGCTGTCAGGCGTCCTCACGGCCACGATCCTCGGCGCGCAGGGGGACGAGCGCACGCCCAGACTCACCAGCCTCGACATGACGGCGATGGATGCGTCGCTCGATCCATGTGCGGATTTTTTCCAATACGCGTGCGGAGGCTGGCGGAAGGCGAATCCAATTCCTGGCGACAAAGCGCGGTGGGGACGATTCGACCAGCTCGCCGAATACAACCGGTGGGCGCTTCGCGACATTCTCGATGCGGCTGCGGTGCCATCCGCGTCGCGTACCCCGATTGAAGCCAAGGTCGGCGACGCGTATGCGGCATGCATGGACCAGAAAACGGTCGACGCCCGCGGGCTGCAGCCCATTGCCACCTGGCTTGCCGACATCACCGGCGCGACCTCACGTCCGGAGCTGGTGAACGTGATGGGGCGCTTGAGGCGCGAGGGCCTGGGCGGTCCGTTCACGTTCGGCGTTGGCCCGGACCTGAAGAACGCCAAGGCGACATTGATGAACGTCGATCAAGGCGGGTTGACGATGCCTGATCGCGACTATTACGTGAAGGACGATCCGAAGAGTGCGGAGACGCGGGAGAAGTACGTCGGCTATGCGACGACGCTCTTCCACCTTGCGGGGGAGTCCGACACCGACGCGGCAGCGCATGCCGCGAGCATTCTCGCGTTTGAAACCAAGCTCGCGCAGGCTCAGCTCGACCGCATCTCGCGCCGCGATCCGCTGAAGCGCGATCACCATATGACGACGGAGGCGCTGAAGGCGCTGACGCCGAGCTTCGACTTCGCCTCGTACTTCAGTGCGGCGGAGGCACCCTCCTTTACGGAGCTCAATGTCGGGTGGCCCGACTTCTTCAAGGCGCTCGATACGACCTGGCAGTCCGCCTCACTCGACGATCTGAAGACGTACGTGCGCTGGCGACTGTTGACAACGGCGGCGCCGGTGCTCGCGGCGCCCTTCGAGCAGGCGAATTTCCAGTTCTTCAGTGGTTACCTGCGCGGGATCAAACAGCAGCCTCCCCGGTGGAAGACGTGCGTCGCCGCTGTGGACGACAGCCTTGGCGAGGCGCTCGGTCAGCTGTATGTCGCGAAGACCTTTGGTGCGGAAGGCAAGGCGCGGATGAAGGTGCTCGTCGACAACCTCGCGGTCGGACTCGAGCAGGACATCAAAGCGCTCGACTGGATGACGCCGGAGACGAAGACCAAGGCGATCGACAAGCTGCACAAACTGGGCAAATCGAAGATCGGCTATCCGGACGTCTGGCGCGACTACTCGTCGGTCGTCATCAAGCGCGACGACTATGCCGGCAACACGTTCCGCGCCGATCACTTCGAGGTGGCGCGGAACTACGCCAAGCTCGGGAAGCCGGTTGACAAGACGGAATGGGGAATGACGCCGCCGACCGTGAACGCCTATTACTCGCCGCAGCTGGCCGAGATCGTGTTCCCGGCAGGGATCCTTCAACCGCCGTTCTTCAATCGTGACGCGGACGATCCAGTCAACTACGGCGCGATTGGCGCAGTGATCGGCCACGAGCTGTCGCACGGCTTCGACGACTCGGGCCGCAAGTTCGACGGCGAAGGCAATCTGACCGACTGGTGGACTGAGGCGGATGGCAAGAATTTCGACGAGCGTGCAGCGTGTATCGCGGATCAGTATTCCGGCTACTCGCCGGTCAACGATCCCAAGACAGGCAAGCCAGCCATGCTGCAGGGCAAGCTGACGCTTGGCGAGAACATCGGGGACAACGGCGGCGTGCGGATCGCCTCCATGGCGCTGGCGAACGCGCAGGCTGGCAAGCCCGCGGCGTCACGCGACGGCCTCACCGCGGCACAGCGATTCTTCCTCGGTTACGCGCAAGTGTGGTGTCAGAACTCGACAGACGAAGATGCGCTCCAGCGTATCGTGACCGATCCGCACTCGCCGGGCCGTTTTCGCGTGAACGGTGTCGTGAGCAACATGCCGGAATTTGCAGAGGCCTTCAAGTGCAAGCCCGGCGCCCCGATGGCACCCGAGAAACGCTGCAGGGTCTGGTAGCTCGCAATTCGGAATGCGGAATGCGGAGTGCGGACTGACTCGTTCGCACTCTGCTTTCGCATCGTTCGACCCGAATTCCTTCCGCTCCTTCGAATGTCGCAATCCGAATTCCGAATTCCTTTCTTTGGTGTCGAAGTAATCAACGAACAGCGCGCGCGTTCGGTCGTCCTTCACTTCTTGTCCGGGAGGCGTCCATGTCTCGCGAGCTGTTCTCGCCGTCTGTCGTTGGTGTGTCCACCGCCGCGCGTCGCGGCCGTTTGTTGCCGCTGTCGATCCTGTTTCACGCTGTCCTGCTCGGCGCGATCCTCGTGCTTCAGCTGTTCGCCGACACATCGGTGCCGGAGCCGCCGAAACGGGTGATTTACGACATCACGCCGATCGAGCCGCCTCCAGCGCCCCCGCAGATCGTGCGACATTCGGCCTCGTCGCGCGCAAGCACGCATCCGGATGCTGCGCCGATCGTGATCCCGGACAAACTGACAACCGACGAACCGCCGGGTCAGGCGAGCGGCCCGGTTGATTTTGCCGACCAAGGCGTCGAGTCGGGTGTGCAAGGCGGCATCACCGACGGACTCGTCGCCGGCGCGACGTCCGTCACCGCGCCCCCTGGACCGTTGAAGCCGGTACGCGTCAGCAGTGGAATCCGGACACCGACCAAGATCCGCGACGCGCAACCCGTCTATCCGGCGATCGCGCAGAGTGCGCGCGTAGAAGGCATCGTGATTCTGGAGGCCGTGATCGACGAACGCGGTCACGTGAGCGAAACGCGGGTGCTGCGATCGATACCGCTGCTGGACGATGCCGCGACAGCGGCAGTCAGGCAGTGGGT
>JBKPMA010000107.1:0-3064 GCA_046731935.1 Acidobacteriota bacterium | reverse complement strand
CGATGTGGCCGTGCACCGCTGCCCTGTCGAGAAGAATGCCGCATTGACGACGATATTCACGGCGTCGTCGACCAGCGCATCGGCCAGGACGACCGTTGGATTCTTTCCGCCCATCTCGAGCTGCACGCGGGCGCGGCGCTTGGCGGCTTCGAGCGCGATGCCACTCCCGGTAGACTCCGAACCGGTGAACGAGATGGCCCGTACGTGCTCGTTCGTGACGATCTCGTGGCCAACCGACGAGCCCGGTCCGGTGACGAGGTTCAATGCGCCCTTCGTGACGCCGGCCTCATCGAGTGCTTCGACCAGCCGGACTGCGCAGAGCGGCGCGAGATCGGACGGCTTGAGCACGACGCCGTTGCCGCCGATCAACGCAGGGGCGGTCTTCCACGCAGGGATCGCGATTGGGAAATTCCAGGGCGCGATCAGTCCGACGACGCCCAGAGGGCGCCGGTAGGTCTGGATGAGGACGCGATCGCGCTCCGACGGAGCCTGTTCGCCCGTGAGGCGCGCGCCTTCGCCGCCGAAGTAGCGAAGGATGTTGATCGCGCGGCCCACTTCCCCACGCGCCTCCGGCAACGTCTTACCTTCCTCGCGCGTCATCTCGCGGGCGACGCTGTCGGCGCGAGACTCCAGAATCTGGGCGGCCTTGAAGAGAATCTCCCCGCGCTTGGGCGCCGGCACGGCGGCCCATTGCGGTTGCGCCGCCTTGGCGGCGTCTATCGCCTGCCGTGTGTCGCTCCCATCACAGCGCGGATAGACGGCAACGACTTCGTCGGTATCCGCCGGATTTCTCGTCTCGAATGTCTTACCCGAGGCGGCGCCCACCCATTGACCGCCAATCAAACATCGCATTTCCGCCATGACACACCCGCCGTACACACGAAGCACTGGATCGAGAAAAAACGTTGGATGTTCATTCTGTCACAGGTTGGACCGCCGCTCGGGCAGGCGCCGCGTGCCGTCGGCTGGACCTGATGTGATCGCCACCAGAGCCGCGAGCGTCCACCAGCTGAATGCCTCGACGGGGCGCTGCAGAGGAAAATCGACGAGCGCAACTGCAGAGAGTGCGATGACGCCGGCGGCACTGGCCGCTCCTGCCGCGGTCGACCCACCGAGGCCCGTCGCAACGACGGCTGCGGTCACCAACAGCCAAAGCAGAAGCGCGGGGACACCAAGATCGGAGAGCAGTTCCACGTAGTCGTTGTGCGAGTGGCGCTGGGCCCCGGCGTACCGGCGCACGTTCTTATCGATGCCGGCAGAGGTCCAATGCTCCACTTCCCATCCCGGGTACAACAGCCCGAAGCTGCCGGGACCGAAGCCCGCAAACGGCCGCTCGAGAAGATGCGGCGCCGCCACGCTGAGAATGTACCAACGGCCACGCGCCGTATCGTCGATCGGGCGCGTGCCTCCACCACCCTTCCCCACGACCATGGCCGCCATCAGGACCGTCGCGAGCAGCAGCGCGAGCGATCGACGCGACCAACGCGCGGCCGTCAGTGCGGCGACCCCGGCCACAGCGCCCAGGCAGGCGCCCCGGGACGTCGTGGCGCCGATGCCAAGCAGAATCAGTGCAAACACCACCGGTTGGCTTCGGCGCGGCAGCAGTTCGGCCGCCGCGAGCGGCAGCATGCACGCCAGATAGGCGCCGACGAAGTTCGGATTCCCGAGCGTCGCATGCACACGCATGCGGGCAACGTAGGCGCCGGTCGGGAGCCATCCAACGGCCTGGAACGGATCGAGCCCCACGAATTGCAGCAGCGCCCACACGGCCACGACTGACGCACTGCCAAGCGCCGCTATGACGATGTGACGCGGTTCCGGCGATACCCATCGGAGCAACACCGCCCACGCCACGCAGAGGATTGGAAGAACGACGGCCACAGGGGAGACGACAGGTGCGACCGACGCCGACACGGCCACCGCACCGACGAATCCGGCTGCACACCATTCGATCGACCGCGGAACTCCCGGCCACGGCGTCCGGGCCAGCAGCAGGGCGCCCGCCATCACGAGGATCGCCGCGGCGAGGAGTGCGATCCGGGGCCGCGTGAACGGCTCGGGAACGCCCGGCCAGACCATCAAGGGCACGAGTGCGATCGTCGTCAGCGCGACGAGGCGTGCAAAGCGTGTCAGCACGCGCAGATTATAGGAGCGTCGCCGTACAGGCCTTGCGCCCCGCTCGCATCCCGTGCAGGATGGAGCGCGTCACATCGAACCGACTTGCCGCGCGCGGACGCCCTCCATCACACGCGACCGATCCGGCTCTCAAGGAGCGCCATGACTCGTCATATCCGAACGACTTCCCTGATCGTGATTGCACTGCTGGTCGCCGCCGCGTTGGTGCGTGCGGCGTCCGGCACGTACGAGGTGCACGCGCAGAGCGTGCAGACCCGGTTTGCGGCATCCGCGATAGCCGCGGGACTGACAGGCCAAGCCGCCGCGGCAGGCGATCCAACGCCCACGGTCAATCTCGCCGGAGCCGTCGCCATCGCCCCGGGTACGACGGGCACGGTGGCCGCCGCCGGCAAATTCCCGCCGGGAACGACTGCTGCACTGCGTGGCTCGGCGTTCTCGATCACCGATCAAACGCCAGGCGCCGCAAAGTTCGTTGTGACCGTCGCCGCAAAGCCCGGCGTCGCACCAGCAATCGGCTATCTCGAATTCGTGTCAAAGGGCGGCAAGCGCGCCGGCGTGCCGGCCGTGTATGTCCCGGGCAAGTGGACGCTGGACGGAACGACGACGAATGGGTGGACCCTGCATCTCACGACGGATGCGGCGAGTCCCTCCGAGTCTGGACAGCTGCCATTCACTCTCACCTTCCTCAAGGCTGGCGAGACCAAGCCGTTCGAGACACGCACGGGTACCTTCTCACTGGAGCCGCAGACGGGAGACACGCCCAGCTTCTCGACGAGCCTCCAGGAACCGCTGAGAGGCCAGGATGCCGAATGTGCGGCGGTCGCCAAACGCATCGCCGAGCTCTCGCAGGCGATGGCGAAGGGGATGGATCCGAAGACGATGGCCGAGTTCGAGAAAGTGAATAACAAGTACTCCGCCTGTGCGGAGA
>JBKPMA010000106.1:0-3916 GCA_046731935.1 Acidobacteriota bacterium | reverse complement strand
GTTGCAGACAACCTGAAGCCGCTTGGCGGCGACTTCAAGCACCTGTTCACGATTAACAACGGCTTGATAGTCGGAATTGGAGGTGCGGCCGCGCTCGCAGTGCATCCGAGCGACCGTCAGGTGACCTCGTCGTTTGCAGGTTCTCACGCGGTCGACGAAACGCTCGACGCGGGCAGCGTCATTGGCGGCGGGATGATTCAATTCGGCGCGGCGTTGGGCACGTACGCCATCGGCCGAATGGCCGGCAAGCACGAAGTCGCGCACCTCGGTGCCGATCTCTTCCGTGCGCAGGTCGTGACGACTGTGCTGACGCAGGGGATCAAGTTCGCGGCGGATCGCACGCGTCCGGATGGCGCCAGCTATTCCTTCCCGTCGGGACATACCTCGTCTGCCTTTGCCACCGCAACGGTTCTGCAGCGCCACTACGGCTGGAAGGTGGGCCTCCCGGCCTACGCACTTGCCGCCTACGTGGGGGGATCCAGGCTCGCGGAAAACCGCCATTACCTCAGCGACGTCCTATTTGGCGCAGCCATCGGCATCATCGGTGGGCGGGCCGTGACGTTCGGACACGGATCGCATCAGTTCGCGCTCACGCCCATTGCGGTTCCCGGCGGAGCCGGCGTGGGTCTAGTCCACATCGGTAGTCATTGAGTCGAGGTCACTGTGCGAGTACTGCTTGTCGAAGATGAACCGGATGCCGCGCGGATGCTGGCCAAAGGCCTCCGCGAACAGGCGTACGCCGTCGATGTCGCGTCGGACGCGCGAAGCGCGCTCGAGCGCGCGCACGACAACGAGTACGACGCTGTCGTGCTCGACGTCCTGCTGCCAGACGGGAACGGCCGCGATGTGTGCCGCACGCTCCGATCGGAAGGCGTCGCAGCGCCCGTGCTGATGCTGACGGCGCTGGGCTCGGTGCAGGACCGCATCAGCGGTCTCGACGCCGGTGCTGACGACTATCTCGCCAAGCCGTTCGACTTCGGCGAGCTGCTGGCGCGGCTTCGCGCGCTCATCCGCCGCGGGAGCCGACCGCCGCTGCCGGAAGTGCTGCAGGTCGACGACCTGAGCCTCGACACGCGGGGCCGTCGCGTGACGCGCGGGGGCAGGGAAGTGGCCCTCACCACGCGCGAATACGCGCTGCTCGAGTTCCTGGTACGCCGGGCGGGCGACGTGGTGTCACGATCGGAGATCGCCGAGCACGTGTGGGACGAGCGCTTCGATCCCCTGTCGAACGTCATCGACGTTTACGTGCAGCGGCTTCGCCGCAAGGTGGACGATGGCCGTGGCGAGTCGATCATCAGGACGCGGCGCGGCGAAGGCTACCAGCTGCACGCGGACCGTCCCGCGGTCGCGCCGGCCTGACGCCGCCGGTCGCGATGCAGGCGACCGCGCGGCGCACTAAACTGCTCCCGTGACCCTGTCCACCCGGCTGACGCTGTGGTACAGCCTCGTGCTCTGCGCGGTGCTGGCGATTACCGGCGCCGCGGTCTTTGCCGAGCATCGACGGCTCGAGCTCGGCTTTCTCGATCGCGATCTCGCCACATACGCCGATTCCGTCACCAGAATCGTCGACGACGATCTGGACAACGGCGTCTCGCTCAGCGCTGCCGCTCAACACGCCATCCGGGAACTCTCGTTCCCTGGACGCATGCTCGTCATCATCGACGCCAAAGGGCAGCCGATCGTGTCCACGACGCCGGGCGGCGTCGCGCTGCCGATCGCCGATGGCGAAATCACGACCGGCACTCCGCAGGCGACGTGGCGCATGGTCCGGCTGACGGTGCGCCGTGGCCTCGAACAATACGCCGTGGTCGCGGGCGATCCGTTGGGCGCCTTCCGCCAGCGTGCGTTGAGGCTGCAGCGCGCGTTCTTCGTGGGCGTCCCGGTTGCGGTCGTACTGGCGGCGCTCGGCGGCTGGGGGCTGGTGCGCGTGGGATTGCGGCCCGCCGGGCTCCTCGCGGCGCAAGCGGAGCGCGCGTCGGAAGCACAGCGCGTGCGGCTCGACGTGCCGGATCCGAACGACGAGTTCGGACGAGTCGCGACGTCGTTCAACGGCCTGCTCGAGCGGCTCGATCGCGCGCGTGACGCCGAGCGCCAGTTGATGGCCGACGCCTCCCACGAATTGCGCACGCCGGTGTCCATTGCCCGGACGGCCGCAGAGGTGACACTCAGCCAGCCCTCCCGCACGGAGCAGGAGTATCGGGAGTCGCTCGGCATCATCGCCGAGCAGGCGCGCCGGCTGGCACAAATGGTCGACGGCATGTTCATGCTCGCGCGCGCCGACGCCGGTGGCCAGACGCTGGTCGTCGACGCGTTCTATCTGGATGAACTTGCGCACGAGTGCGTGCGAGGCGTGTCGGTCGTCGCGCGCACCAGGCAAGTGGAGGTGAGCTGCGCGGCGACCGAAGACCTTCAATTCCGCGGCGACGAAGGGCTCGTGCGGCGGCTGATGGTGAACCTGCTGCAGAACGCCGTCGAGCATGCGCCGTCCGGCGGGCATGTGTCGCTCGCCGTCGAAGGGCGCGACGAATCGATCGTCATCCGGGTCACTGACAATGGCCCAGGGATCCCGATGGCCGATCGCGAACGTGTGTTCGGACGTTTCGTCCGGCTTCCAGGCGGGACCCGTACGCAAGGCGCCGGTCTGGGACTGCCGATTGCGCGCTGGATCACCGAAGCGCACGGCGGGCGGCTGGTGCTCGTGACCGCCGATCCCGGCTGCACCGTGTTCGAGGCCGTGCTGCCGTCGAATCCGGCGGGCCCGAGCCCACCGGCATCAGCGGCTTGAGTGGCGCCGCAACTTCCAGTACGCTGCCGTCTCCCGCCCGGCGCCGGGCGGCATGAGGAGATGCAATGGCACCGACGAGCGAGGATTGGACGCGGCGTGAGTGGCTTCGACGAACGGCCGCGGGCACCATGGCCGCCGCCGTAGGGTCGATGCGCTCGGCGTCAGCCGCAGGACCACGTGTGCTGGGTGTGCAGCTCTACACCGTTCGCGACCAGATGAAACCGGAACAGGCTGCCGCGACGCTCAAGGCCATCGCCGACATCGGCTACAAGGAAGTGGAAGTGCTGCACCCGGGCGCGGCCGAAACCACCAGGCTCGCCAAGCAGGTCGGACTCGCGCCTGTGAGCATGCACATCGAAGCGCCGCTCGTCACCGGGGACTGGTCGGCGTGGGCACCGCCGGGAACCAAGCCGACGGGAACCCTCGAGCAGCTGATCGACGAAGCGAAGCCGCTTGGGTACCAATACCTCGTCGTCAGCTATCTGATGCAGGGCGAGCGGTCCAAGCCCGGGTTCTTCCCAGCATTCGCCGAGGCGATGAACAAGGCCGGCGAGAAGGTGAAGAAGGCCGGCATGCAGCTCTGCTACCACAATCACGGCTTCGAGTTCGAGACCGGATCCGATGGCAAGCGCCCGCTGGATCTGCTCTTCGCCACCTTCGACAAGGCGCTCGTGAAGTTCGAGCTCGACGTGTTCTGGGTCAGTGTGACGGGGGCCGATCCCGTCGCGCTCATCAACGAACACGCCGGCCGGGTCGCGCTCGTGCACTTGAAAGACAAGGCGAAGGACGCCCCCAAGGAAACCAACGAAGCGAAGGTCGCTCCGACGACGTTCAAGGAAGCGGGGAACGGGTCGCTCGACTTCGCCGCGATTCTGAAGGCGGCGACAGCGGCGGGTGTGGAGCACTTCTTCGTCGAGCAGGATCACACGCCCGGCGATCCGATCGCGAGCTTGAAACAGAGCTACACGTACCTGCAGTCGCTGGCGTGAATGCGGGATCGACGCTCGATGCCATCAATCACTGGGTCATCCAGCTTGGCGGCTCGGGAATCTTCGTCATGGCGGTGCTCGACTCGTCGTTCCTTTCGTTCCCCCAGGCCGTTGACATTCTGATCGTGATTCTGAGTACGCG
>JBKPMA010000105.1:0-13868 GCA_046731935.1 Acidobacteriota bacterium | reverse complement strand
CCTTTGCGCGCTTCATCGCACCGTCAGGGATGCCGGCGCCCGTGCTGTGGGGTGATGAAGCAATCGTTCGCGAGCGTTTCGGTGCTGGACTGTCGGACCTTCGGATGACTCGCGTGATTTATCAGTTTCGTTATCCATTTCCGCCGGATGGCGTCGTGGAGTTCTTTCGTGAGCACTACGGGCCAGCAACCCGGGCGTTCGCGGCGCTTGAGGGTGATGACCGCGACACGCTGCGAACGGCTCTCGTGAACCTGTGGGCCAGCCAGAACCAGGCTGTCGAACCCGGGCGGACGATTGTTGACGCGGAGTATCTCGAAGTGATCGGCACTCGGGCTTGACGGCATGCTGCCCGGTCATAACGTTCAATACTTCTGTTCGATTCACCCGAGCATGACGGGCACGGTGGTGGTCGCATGACACTTGAGTTGCCACATCGCGGTGTGAGTGGCGGAGCGCTGTGTGACATGCCGCAGGTCATTGCGGTGTATTCCAACCGCCGACGTCGGCCACGAGTGCGTCTGCTTGCGGCGGGCCCCACGAGCCGGGCTCGTACTCGAACAGCTCCCCGGGATCTTTGAGGAGGGGATCGACGATGGCCCACGCCGCTTCGACGACATCCTGACGCGCAAACAGCGTGGCGTCACCGTTGATCGCGTCGCCCAGGAGCCGCTCGTAATCCCCCAGGCGCGTCTCTACGGGCTGCTCCACGAGCGACAGTTCGATCGGTTGTCCGCTCATGCCCTCGCCTGGCCGCTTCGCGCGCGCGCCGAGCGCGATCGCGACCTGCGGGTTCAGGCGGAAGCGCAGGTAGTTGCCGAGAGACGGCTTCGCCTCGCTGAAGACGACCTGCGGCGGCACCTTGAGCTCGACGAAGACCTCGGTGGTGGTCGTCTTCAGACACTTGCCCGCCCGCACGAAGAACGGCACCCCATCCCACCGCCAGGAGTGTACGTCGAGCCGCAGCGCGGCGTACGTGGCGATGGGCGAGTTCGGGTTGACGCCTGGTTCGTTGCGATACCCGCGGAACTGCCCGCGCGTGATCTTGGCGGCGCTCAGGGGGCGGATCGTCCGCAGGACCTTGGCCTGTTCGTCACGAATGGCTTCGGCATACGTCGACGAAGGCGCCTCCATCGCAAGATAGCTCACGATCTGCAGCAGGTGATTCTGAATGACGTCGCGGACGACGCCTGCCTCCTCATAGAACTTGCCGCGGCCCTTGACGCCGAAGCTTTCAGCCATCGTGATCTGCACGTTCTCGACGTAGCCCCGGTTCCAGATGGGCTCGAGGAACGCGTTCGCGAACCGAAAGTACAGGATGTTCTGCACCGCCTCCTTGCCGAGATAGTGGTCGATGCGGAAAATCGCCTCCTCGGGAAGGTGCTTGTGCAGAACGGCCGTGAGCTCCTGTGCCGATGCGAGGTCGCGTCCGAAGGGCTTCTCGACGATGACGCGTGCGTTGGTCAGGCAGTCGGCGGCAGCGAGCTGGCCCACAACGAGCGGGAACATGCTGGGCGGGATGGCGAGATAGTGCGCCGGGCGGCTGCAACCCTGGAGCTCGGTTTTGAGCCTCGCGAACGTGTCCGCGGCGCCGTAGTCGCCATCGACGTAACGGAGCTGCGACACGAGCCTGGCGAACGCCTCGGGATCTTCACCGCCGCCGTTCTCGACGACCGATTCGCGAGCGCGCTCGATGAGCTGATAGAGCGTCCACGACGACTTGGCGACGCCAATTACTCGGCAGTTCAATCTGCCCCGTCGGGCCATCGCCTGCAGAGCAGGGAAGATCTTCTTGTACGCAAGGTCTCCGCTCGCGCCGAAGAACACGAGGGCGTCTGATTCCGGTTTGTCCATACGACTGCTTCTCGCGATCCAGACGCCTGGCGCCTGTAAGCCCGCCATCAGTATTGCGTAAACGCAGGCGTTCGGTGCAGTCGGCCGGTTGAACGGCGAAGGCGTTGCTTATCGAGCAATGAGGCGTGACGGAACGATGGAGGGTGTCCGTTGAGGGGTACGGTGGCACGATTGAACCATATCAAGAAGAAAAGAGGTGGCGCCCATGGCCGAGCCGACGAAGACACCTCAGGAACAGCGTAGCGGCGATCACGCGTTCGTGAAGGGTGTTCACGGGGTCCGATATCAAGTCAGCGACGTCGCCCGCTCGGTGGCGTTCTATACGACGCACTTGGGCTTAAGGCTCAAGCACCAGCACCTTCCGGCGTTTGGCAACGTGACCCTCGGCGATGTGGACATCCTGCTCAGCGGGCCTCAGGCGTCGGGGTCTCGGCCAATGCCGAATGGTCAGCAGCAGACACCCGGCGGCTGGAATCGTGTTGTGCTTCGCGTCACCGATCTTCCCGCGTTCGTCGAGAGGCTGAAAAGAGCGGACGTGCACTTTCGGAATGAGTTGGAGACCGGGCCGGGTGGGAGGCAGATCCAGATCGAGGATCCCGACGGAAATCCGATCGAGTTGTTCGAGCCAAGGCCGTAGCTCCTCGCGCACGGCGGAGCCGCCTTCCGCCGCGTGCGCGAGGAAGGCGGCCGCCGACGTACGGCGTCGCACCGCACCCGTCAGGCGGATGCGGCGTCGTGCATCTCCACTAGAACCTCACGGTGACGCCGCCAGTGATAGGCATCGACCATCGTCGGCTCTTGTCATTGATCGTTTCCAGACCGGTACCGGCCAAACCGTCCAGATCCGCCGCGTCACCCTGCCATCTGAACCCGAGGCCCCCTTCGAGTGCGATTCTCTCCGAGAGATTGAACTGCACGCCACCGTCGAAGCCAACGCTTGGGACCACCGAGCTGTTGTACATGTCGACATTTGACAGCACCACGCCAGCCGCCGGGACGCTGAATTCGCCTTGGATCGTCCCGACTCGCACGAATCCACCGCTCGCGCCGACGTAGGGCCGTGCCGTTCCGGTTCCCAAGTACTGCCGATAACCGAAGTCCATGGCGAACGCCTTGTAATTGTCGAAGAGGGCGAACAGCGGCAAACCGGCGACCGTACCAACCTGCACGCGGTCGGCGGAGTTGTCTGTGTAGCTGCCCTGCACACGAATCTCACCAGCCTCACCCACGCGATACCCGAGGCCTGCCGCCCAGTAGAAACCGGTGCCGTAGACATCCCCGTACGATCGCGACTCGACTTCGGTCGGCAATTCGAGCACCGTACCCGACCCGCCGCCGTGAACATCACCGCTCACCGCGACCTGTGTGCCGAGATCGAACGACACCGACCACGGATTGGACTGCGCACCTGCGTCCCCTGCCGAGAGCGCCACCACGAGCGCGGCGATCGGCAGGCTGACCGACATCACGTTCTTCATCATTGCCTCCACAATCTGCGTTTCATCGCTACTTTCATTTGAATATAATGCACATTCACTTTCTCTTAGCGACAAAGCGACACAGGATCGAAAGTCGTTTGAGTCCCACGACACAACCCGGACAAAACGTGAACGACAGCTCACAAAGCGAGGTAGCGATGCTCTCGAAGACGGTGCAGGACGGGTTGAACGACTACGAGATCGGGGCCAAGGTGCGGGCCCTACGCTTGAAGAAGAAGATCGGCCTTGTCGATCTCGGCAAGCACACCGGCCTGTCGGCGGCGCTCCTTTCGAAGATCGAACGCGGACGCCTCTTTCCCACGCTGCCGACGCTGCTGCGCATCGCGCTCGTGTTTGGTGTCGGGCTGGAGTACTTCTTCGCGGGTGCGCGTGAAAAGCCGCTCATCGCGGTGACGAGAAAGAGCCAGCGGGTGGAATTGCCTGACCGGCCCGGCGCACGCGAGGTGGCCTATCGGTTCGCGTCGCTCGATTTCTCGGCGACCGAACGGCGTTTCAACAGTTATTACGCGGAGTTCTTTCCAGTCGTGCCTGAGAAGCTCCTGCCGCACGGACATCCGGGCGTCGAGTTCATCTACGTGATGCAGGGCACCCTGAGCATCCATATCGGCGGCGACGAGCACGCGCTCGACGCAGGCGATGCCATCTACTTCGATGCAACGGTTCCTCACGCGTACCGGCGGAGCGGCGGCCGGTCGTGCAATGCGGTCGTCGTCACCGCTTCGTGAACGGGTGACGAGGCTGCAACGCCGTGGCCCACGACCGCACCGGAGGCCGGAACGTCTGGGCCCGCTGGCAGGCGCCTCGAACGTCGAGCACAAATTTGCAGAACGGTGTCGATTTCCGGCAAGCTCGCTCGTCGTCCCAATGAGACGCCAAAAACGGCCGGCTCAAACCAGGAGGCACACGATGCGGGTGATGGTGTTCGGCAAAGCCAGTGAGGACAGCGAGAAGGGCGTACCCCCGACGGCCGAGGCGTTCGCGGCGATGGACCGGTTCACCGAGGAGCTCGTCAAGGCCGGTGTCCTGGTCGCCGGCGCCGGCCTCAAGAACAGCGCGCATGCCAAGCGCGTCATTTGCGAAGGTCCCCGCCGTACGGTCATCGACGGACCGTTTGCCGAGAGCCGCGAGCTGATCGCCGGCTTTTCGATTTGGGAGGTCAAAGACATGGACGAGGCCGTGGCCTGGGCGAAGCGCAGTCCTAATCTCATGCCCGGCCGCAGCGAAATCGAGCTCAGGCCGTTCCTGGAGGCGGCGGATCTGGCCGAGTTCATGACGCCCGAGCAGCTGTCGGCGCCGCGTGAAGGGGAACGCGGGAAGCTCGGCGTCGCTTAGCGCCCGCCTTCGCTCTAACGAGCTTCGGCAGGGCAAGCCCGCCTTCGCTCTAACGAGCTTCGGCGCGGCAAGCTCGCTTGTCTGGCCAGAGGCCTTCGCCGAAAATGCGGTGTGACCGCGGGCGAAACGCACCAGGCGATTGAAGCGACATTTCGCATTGAACGGGCCAGGCTCATTGCGGGCCTGGCCCGCATCGTCCGGAATGTCGATCGGGCCGAGGAGCTGGCGCAGGACGCGCTGGTCGTCGCGCTGTCCGAGTGGCCGAGCGCCGGCGTTCCTGCCAATCCGGGCGCCTGGCTGATGGCCGTCGCGAAACGGCGCGCCATCGATGCTTTCCGGCGCGACAAGATGCGCGATCGCAAGCACGAGGAGATCGCGCGGACGCTCAACGAGTCCAATGACGGGGCGGCCGAGGCCATCGAAGCCGCGATGGACGATGATCTCGGCGACGAGCTGCTGGGCCTCATCTTCGTCGCCTGTCATCCCATGCTGTCGCCCGACGCCCGCGCGGCGCTGACGCTCAAGGTGGTCGGCGGCCTGACGACGGACGAGATCGCGCGCGCCTTCCTGTCGAGCGAGGCCGCGATCGCGCAGCGTATCGTCCGCGCAAAGAAGGCGATCGCAAAAGCCGGACTGACCTTCGAGGTGCCGCGCGGCGCCGAACGCGTGGCGCGGCTGCCGTCGGTGCTCGAGGTCATCTACCTCATTTTCAACGAAGGCTACTCGGCCACGGCAGGCGACGACCTTGTCCGTCCGGATCTGTGCCTGGAGGCGCAACGGCTCGGCCGCATACTGGCCGGCCTGATGCCCGAGGATCCCGAAGTCTTCGGCCTCCTCGCGCTGATGGAGATCCAGGCGTCGCGCCAGAATGCGCGCACGGGGCCGGACGGCGCGTTCATACCCCTCACCGAGCAGGATCGCGCACGCTGGGATTACTTGCTGATCGGCCGCGGCCTTGATGCGCTGGCACGCGCCGAGGCGCTTGGCGGCGAGGGCCCGTACGTACTGCAGGCCGCGCTCGCGGCCTGCCACGCCCGTGCGCGCGAGGCCGGCGACACGGACTGGGCGCGCATCGCGGCGCTCTATGATCGGCTGCGCGTCGTAGCGCCCTCGCCCGTGATCGATCTCAATCGCGCGATCGCCCACAGCATGGCGTTCGGGCCTGAAGCGGGCCTCAGGCTGGTGGACGAGATCGGCGACGCCGCTGCCCTGCGCGACTACGCGCCATTACCGGCGGCAAGGGGCGACTTTCTATTCCGCGCCGGCCGACTGGCCGAGGCGCGTTCAGAGTTCACGGCTGCGGCCACGCTGACCCGCAACGCGCGGGAGAAAGCATTTCTTCTCGCGCGGGCTGACGCCTGCGACTGCACGCACTGAATCCTGTATCTGATGCGCCTGTCCGGATGACGCGAGTTGGAACCAGCGCGCTCACGATCAGAAGCCACTTGGAGGAATGACCATGCAAACGCGAACACTTGGACAGAATGGTCTGGCGGTCTCCGCCATCGGTTTCGGCTGCATGGGCATCAGCCAGAGCTACGGACGCCCGCTCGGCCGCAGCGAAGGGATCGCCATCATCCGCGCGGCCGCTGACGCGGGTGTCACGTTCTTCGACACCGCAGAAGTGTACGGCCCGTACACGAACGAGGATCTCGTCGGCGAAGCCCTCGAGCCAGTGCGGGACCAGGTGGTCGTCGCCACGAAGTTCGGCTTCAACATCGAGAACGGCAAAATGGTTGGCCTCAACAGCCGTCCCGCGCACATTCGCGCCGCCGCGGACGCGTCGCTGAAACGGCTCCGGACGGACCGCATCGATCTGTTGTATCAGCACCGCGTCGATCCCAGTGTGCCGATCGAAGATGTTGCCGGAGCCGTGAAGGAACTGATTCGCGAAGGTAAGGTCCGGCACTTCGGGATGTCGGAAGCGGCCGCCCACACGATCCGCCGGGCGCACGCGGTGCAACCAGTGGCCGCTGTTCAAAGTGAATACTCGCTGTGGTGGCGCGAGCCCGAGCACGCGTTCCTGCCCACGCTGCAGGAGCTCGGAATCGGCTTCGTGCCCTTCAGTCCGCTCGGCAAGGGATTCCTCACAGGGACGATCGACGAGAAGACCACGTTCGAGGCGAACGACTTCCGGAACGTCGTGCCTCGATTCACTGAAGACAACCGCAAGGCGAATCTGGCATTCGTCGAATGGCTCAAGGCGTTCGCCGATCGGAAGCAGGCGACGCCGGCGCAGATCGCGTTGGCGTGGCTGCTCGCGCAGCAGCCGTGGATCGTTCCAATCCCCGGCACCACCAAGCGGCATCGGCTCGAGGAGAACCTCGGCGCTGCGAACATTCAGCTGTCGGCTGACGATCTGCGCGAAATCGACCGCGCGGCCTCGCAGATCGAGGTGCGCGGCGAACGCTACCCCGAGCAGCTGCAGAAGATGGTCGAGCGTTGAATCGCATTTCGAGAAGACGGACTCCGCGGTGAACCGAGACGTGATGGAGGGCTTGTGGGACGTCTGACCTTGGGAGTGATCCTTGGCCTCACTATTGGCGTCGTCGACGTGCTCCTGATGTTGCCGTTATCGTTTCCGGACAAGCGAGCGGCACTCCTGGGTGCCTTCTCGTCCCGGTTCGCGCTCGGTTTCTTCGCTGCGGTCGTCAAGCTCCCGATGTCACCCATCATGTCAGGAGTGCTCGTCGGCGTTCTGACGAGTATCCCGGACGCGATCGTGACGAAGGCGTACGCGCCAATTCTCATTACGGGCGTGCTGTTCGGCGCGATCGCTGGATGGGCGGTAGGCCGGTGGGCCGGACCTTTCTGAACAGGGAGCCGAAGAAGAGTCCACCGTCGTGCTCGGAGGTCACTGGTGCGCGTTTTCATCACCGGCAGCACGGACGGACTAGGCCGGGCCGCCGCCGCAGCGCTCGTCCGGGATGGTCATCAGCTCGTTCTGCATGCGCGCAATCGTGAACGCGCGTCGGCCGTCGCCGACCTGGCATCGCAGTCGGAAGGCCTCGTCATTGGAGACTTGAGCAGCGCCGTCGAGACTCGACGCATCGCCGACCAGGTCAACGCGATCGGCCGAATGGACGCGATCATCCACAACGCCGGTGCGTACTCCACGCAGGGCAGGTCACCGACGCCCGAAGGCCACGCGACCATCATGGCGGTCAACATCCTCGCGCCCTACATGCTCACTGCGCTGATCGAGCGCCCGCGCCGCCTCGTGTACCTCAGTAGCGGCATGCATCGGAGTGGGACCGCGTCGCTCAGTGACATCGACTGGATCGAGCGGCGATGGAACGCCAGCCAGGCGTACTCGGACAGCAAGCTCTATGTGACGGCGCTCGCCTTGGCGGTCGCGCGATACTGGCCAGAGGTGCTGAGCCATGCCGTCGATCCCGGCTGGGTGGCGACAAAGATGGGCGGCCCTGGCGCGCCGGATGATTTTGAAGAGGGGTATCTCACGCAGACGTGGCTCGCGGTCAGCGACGATCGCAGGGCGACCGTCAGCGGCCAGTACTGGCACCATCGCCGCCCGCGGACGCCGGCCAAGGCAGCGTCCGATCCTGAGTTTCACGATCGGCTCTCGTCCACGCTTGCCACATTGACGGGCGTCCGGCTGTTCTGACGGCGCCGTGTCCTCCCCGGAGATCTCGCGTGAAGAAGATCGGCTTTCTCTCATTCGGGCATTGGAGTGATTCCCACGGCTCGCGCGTACGCTCCGCGAGCGATGCGCTGCAGCAGTCGATCGAGCTCGCCGTCGCCGCCGAGGAACTGGGAGCCGATGGCGCCTACGTCCGCGTGCACCACTTCGCGCGCCAGCTGAGCTCGCCCTTTCCACTCCTTGCAGCCATCGCCGCACGGACGCGCACGATCGAGATCGGGACCGCCGTCATCGACATGCGCTATGAGAACCCGTTCTACATGGCTGAGGATGCAGGCGCGGCCGACATCATCGCCGCAGGCCGCCTGCAACTCGGGATCAGCCGGGGCTCACCAGAGCAGGTCATCGACGGCTGGCGCCACTTCGGCTACGCGCCGGCCGAAGGCGAGACCGATGCCGACATGGGACGGCGCCACGCGGAGGTGTTCCTGAACCTCCTCAAAGGAGACGGGTTCGCAAAGCCGAACCCGCGGCCGATGTTCCCCAACCCTCCTGGTCTCTTACGCGTCGAGCCGTATTCGGCCGGACTGCGCGATCGCATCTGGTGGGGCTCGAGCTCGAACGCGACATCGCGATGGGCGGCGCGCCTCGGTATGAACCTCCAGAGCTCGACGCTCAAAGATGACGAGACAGGGGAGCCGCTGCACGTGCAGCAGCGGAAGCAGATCGACGCGTACCGGCAGGCATGGAAGGACGCCGGGCACCAGCGCGAGCCTCGCGTCTCTGTCAGCCGCAGCATTTTCGCACTCGTCGACGATCTCGACCGCGCGTACTTCGGGCGCGACGCGCGCGACCAGGACCAGATCGGCTACATCGACGCCAACACGCGCGCGATCTTCGGCCGCTCGTACGCCGCAGAGCCTGCGGCGCTGGTCAAGGAACTCGCTCGCGACGAGGCCATCGCGGCCGCGGACACACTACTGTTGACGGTGCCAAACACCCTCGGAGTGGACTACAACGCGCACGTGATCGAGAGCATCCTCAAGTACGTTGCCCCGGAGCTGGGTTGGCGCTGAGCGTGCCGGCGTCCGGCGGGCGCGACGATGCTGCGACGGCCTGCACCTTCAGGCCGCCGATTCACTGGCGCCTGAAGCGTCTGACCCCGCGGCGTCGAACCACGGCTCGTTGAAGAGCACGCGCTGGGCGCCGTTCTTCAGCAGCACGAGCTGAAACAAGCCGGTGTGGCGCTCGAGAAATGTCGCCTCGCAGGATCCCAGGTACAGGTCCCACATGCGGAGGAAGCGCTCATCGAAGCCGAGGGCGCGCACGCGCGCAAGGTTGTGGCGGAACCGCGCGCGCCACGCCCGTAAGGTGCGGGCGTAGTGAGTGCCGCAGTTCTCGGCGTGGTAGAGCGATAGCGACGTGGTGCGCGCCAGCGATGTGAGAATCTCTCCGACCGACGCCAGCTCGCCGCCAGGAAAGATGTACTTCTCGATCCAGTCCGGCGCAGCGTGGTATCTCGGGAACCACTGATCGTCGACCGTGATCGTCTGCAGGAACATCAGGCCATCCGGCGCGAGGAGGCGGTCCACGACCGCGAAGTACTCGTCGTAGTGGCCGAGGCCGACGGCCTCGAACATCTCGATGCTGACCACCTTGTCGAACCGTCCGCTCAACTCGCGGTAGTCATCCTTCCGCACGTCGATCCGCGAGCCTGCGTCGCCGATTCGGGTTCGCCACTCGCAGACGTGCCGATATTGCTGGTCGCTGATCGTCGTCGTGGTGACCCGGCAGCCGTAGTGTGTCGCCGCCCACACGGCGAAGCCGCCCCACCCGCTCCCAATCTCGAGCACGTGATCGCGTGGCGACAGTCTCAGCGCGCGGCAGATCCGATCGACCTTGCGGATTTGCGCCTGCTCCAGTACGTCCGCCTCTGACTCGAAGTAGCCGCAGGAATACATCAGCAGCTCGGCGTCGAGAAACAGGCGGAAGAAGTCGTTACCGAGATCGTAGTGACGACGGATATGGCGGCGGCTGCCGGCCAGCGAATTGTCGCGAAGCCGGCGGGCGAGGGCGCCCGCCAGCGAGTGCAGCGTACCTGTGAGCCGGCTCTGTTTGTCGAGCACGTGCCGGTTGCGCAGCATCAGCCGCACCAGTGGCACGAGATCGGGACTGGTCCAGTCGCCGTCCATGAAGGCCTCGCCGAGGCCGATGTCGCCGCCGGTCAGCGCCCGAAGGAAGAACCGCTCGTCGTGCACCGTCAGAGTCGCAGTCAACTCGCCGGCATTACCGAATCGATAGGTGCGGTCCGGGCACACCACGGTCAACACCCCGCCCGTCAGGCCGTCGAGGCCCGAGAGAAACGCTGTCTTCGCCCACTGCGTCAGCATCGCCCGTGCTCCGTCCACCACTCCGCCGGCACGGCCCGACCCGCCGCGTGCGCTGCCCGTTCCCCTACGCCGTCGGTTGTGAGGCGTGACACGACGGGCACGCCTTTCCACCACAACTTCAGCGCCTCCACGTGGATCCGCGCCATCACCCTCGCAGTCATCGCGGGGTATTGCATCAGCACGCGCCGCATCTCCACCGCGCTCCACGGGCGGCGTTCGAGCGAGAGCGTCGCGTCGAAGCCGACCGAGCCTGCCTGGCTGGTCTTCATGTGGGCGACGAGGTGCGCCGCGGGCGGTGTGAAGGCGAACGTGTAGTCGAGATCGATCGGCATGAACGGCGAGACGTAGAGCGATTTCGCGGCGGCCGCGCGAAACGTGCGCGAGACGCCATCGGGCCGCAGCCAGTAGTTGTGGCTTCCGCCGAAGGTATTACGCACTTCAGCGAGTACCACTTGCAGCTGCTCAGCGCGATCGAAGCAGTAGAAGAAGGAGACCGGATTGAAGCAGTACCCCAGATACCGAAGGTGCGTCAGCAGGAAGATGCGGCCCTCCGGCAGCTCGATCCCGTGGCGCGAGGCGTCGACGACGAGCCGCTCCCTGAGCGGGCGGCTCGGATCGCCGAGATGATCGCGGTCGTCGAAGCTGGCCCAGTTCCATCGATTGTGACTGGTGAGCCGGGATCGGCGCATCAGCTCCGGCACGCGATCGACATCGAGCAGCGCCATGAAGAGCGGATAGGCGAAGGCATGCGCCACTGGCGTGAACCGGCGATGACGCAGCGTGCCGACGAACAGTCCCGAGTCGATCACCAGTCCACCTCCGCCGACCCACCCGGCTTCGTGCGCGCGATGCCGAGCCTGGCCATACGGCCCTCGAGCGTGGTCGGCTTGAGGCCGAGACGCTCCGCGGCACCACCTGATCCGCGGATGCGCCAGTTGGTGCTCGCGAGCACGGCGCGGATGTGGCTGACTTCGAGTTCGGTCAGTGTCATGCCGGTGCGCGGCGCCGGCCGATCGCGGAGATGCGGAGCAGCCACCGCGAGATGGGGGCCGGTCGCGAGGATGACTGCGCGTTCGATGACGTTGCGCAGCTCGCGGATGTTTCCCGGCCAAGGGTAGCGTTGCAGTCCTCGCAGGCTCTCCTCTGAAACGGATTCGATGGTCTTGCCGAACGACCGGGCGAATTCATCGACAAAGGTCCTCGCCAGCGCGGGGATGTCCTCGACCCGCTCGCGAAGGGGTGGAACGAGGATGGGGAACACGTTGAGGCGATAGTAGAGATCCTCGCGAAACGTCTTGTCGCGGACGGCGTCCTCGAGGTTGCGATTAGTGGCCGCGATGATCCGGACGTCGACTTTGACGGGCTGCGCGCTGCCGAGGCGTTCGATGACGCGCTCTTGAAGGACGCGCAGCAGTTTGACCTGGACGGCCATCGGGAGATCACCGATCTCGTCGAGAAAGAGCGTGGAGCGGTGGGCGGCTTCGAATCGGCCGATCTGCCGCGAGAACGCGTCCGTGTACGCGCCCTTTTCGCGGCCGAACAGCTCGCTCTCGATCAGGGCCGCCGGAATCGCCGCGCAGCTCACGGGAACCATCGGACGCTGCCGGCGCGGGCTCAGATCGTGAATCGTCCGCGCCATCACTTCTTTACCCGTTCCCGTTTCGCCCAGCAGAAGGACGGTGGACGGCGTGGGTGCGACCTGTCTGATTTGCACCAGCACCTGCCGGATGGCCGCGCTTTCCACCCGTCGCGGCACTTCTCCCTCGGTCACCGGGTCCGGTGCGTTCAACAGCGTGCCGATCCTGTCGTGAATCACCACTCCACCCCGAGCGCGCGCGCGACCCTGAGCGCCGAATCCAATCCGTCCTCGTGAAATCCGTAGCGCCAGTAGGCGCCGCAGTAGTGCGTGTGGTTGACGCCGCTCACCTCGCTCCACGCCCGTTGCGCGCGGATGGCGTCGGGCGTATAGAGCGGATGCCGATAGACGAACCTGCGCAGCACGCGACGTTCGTCGATGCCGCCGTTCGGGTTGAGCGTCACGCAGTACTGCTCCGATGTGGTCAGTCCCTGCAGGCGATTGAGGTCGTAGGTCACCGTCGGCGGCGCATCGGCGTCACCCGCGAGCCGGTAATTCCACGATGCGCGGGCCCGTCGTTCCTCGGGCAATACCGACGCGTCGGTGTGCAGCCAGGCGAGATTGGCTGTCGTTGTGAATCGGGTGAACACGTCGCGCTCGCGATCGGTTGGATCGGCCAGGAGCGGCAGCGTCTCGTCGCCATGGCACGCGAACACGACCTCGTCGAACTGCATCGCTGGCCGATCGTGAAAGGTCAGTGTGACCTCGTCCTCGCTTCGCCGTACCGCCTGTATCGACGCGCCCGTGTGGATGTCGCCCGACAGGTTCGCCGTGAGCTTCGGAATGTAGGTGTGGCTGCCGCCGGCCACGACCTTCCACGTCGGCTGCGCATTGAGCGAGAGCAGCCCGTGGTTGTCGAAGAAGCGGATCAGCGTGACCGCCGGAAAGGATCGAATCGCGTCGAGCGATGCCGACCAGATGGCTGACGCCATGGGAAAGAGATAGCGCTCGGTGAATCCCTCACCGAAGCGGTGGGATTCCAGGAACTCGCCGAGCGTCTGGCCTTCGCCGTCTGGCGCGTCGAGCAGCGCGGGCGCCTCACGATTGAAGCGCACGATCTCGGCGAGCAACGAGAGGTGCGACGGGCGGAGCAGGTTCCGCCGCTGCGCGAAGAAGCCATTCGCGCCGCGGCTGCTGTACTCGAGGCCGGTCCCCCGGCATGACACCGCGAAGGACATGTCCGAATCGCGGGTCGCCACACCGAGCTCTCTGAACAGCCGTACGAGGTGTGGATACGTGCGGTCGTTGTGGACGAGGAAGCCCGTATCGAGCGCCACGGCGCCATTGGCATCGTCGACCACCACCGTGTTGGTATGGCCACCGAGGCTTGGCGCCTTCTCGAACACGTGCACGCGGTGGCGTCGGCTCAGGAAATAGGCGGCCGCCAACCCGGAGATGCCCGCGCCGATCACGGCAACGCTCTTCATGGCCGATCAGAAATATCAGTACGCGCATGGCTTGTCAATCATTTGTCCATGACAAACTCTTGACAAAGCCGCGCCGCCGCGATAGCCTGACGCCGGAGACGGTGGGAATATCGGAGACGGTGGGAATATCAA